>JAGBNX010000047.1 GCA_017634155.1 Clostridia bacterium
AAAATATTACACGCATTTACGGATGCTTTTATGATGAATTTTCCAAAATTTACTTTGGCACTTGAATTTGCATTATCTGAAATTGATCTTATGATACCAAAATCAATCTTGTTTAAAAGGCAAGTTTGACCAATAGCTCCTAACTCCATGTCACATGCAATAGACTTCTTTCGAAACTGATGGTATAATATTATTATTATGAAATATGAAAGAATAAAAGGAATAAAAGAAAAGGAATTCAGAAGATTAACAGGAATAAAAAGGAAAACATTTGAAAAAATATTAGAAATATTGAAAAAGGCAGACAAAGCCAAAAGAGTAAAAGGTGGAAGGGAAAGTAAGATTTCGATGGAAGATATGATGCTAATGACGTTAGAGTATTGGAGGGAAAATCGGACGTATTTTCACACAGGTCAAAGCTATGGAATATCAGAATCAAGTGCGTATAAGAATATCAGATGGATAGAAGATACTCTGATAAAAAGTGGAGAATTCTTATTACCAGGAAAAAAAGCATTAAAACAAGATAATACAAATTATGAGTTAATCTTAATTGATGCAACAGAAACACCAATAGAACGTCCAAAAAAAACAGAATCAAAAATGGTAAAAAAGTAAAAAATCGAAAAAATAAACAAAAAAAATATTATTCAGGAAAGAAAAAAAGACATACGATAAAAACACAAGTGGTCGCAGATAAAAAATCAGGAACTGTAATTTGTACGAGTTTTACCTGTGGAAAACGTCATGATTTTAGACTTTTCAAAGATTCCAATCTGCAAATTAATCAAAAAATTAAGATCCTTGCTGATACTGGTTTTCAAGGAATTAAAAAATTTCATAAAAATTCTGAAATCCCAAAAAAGAGATTTAAAAAACAAAAATTAACTCCTTCGGATAAACTCGAAAACCGTCGTATTTCCAGTCAAAGAGTTAAAATCGAAAATATCATAGGCTTTATTAAACGCTTTAAAATTATTTCCGAGAGATATCGAAGTCGTAGAAAACGTTTTTCTCTTAGATTTAATCTTATCTCTTCCATTTGTAATTTTGATCTTATGTTCTAGTTTCGAAAGAAGTCTAATGACAGAATATTTGCATGGTGTACATACAGTACAAGATATAAAATATCATATAGTGTGGATCACAAAATATAGATACAAAATACTTGTCGGGAGAATAGCAAAAAGGGCAAGAGAACTTCTAATACAGGGTTGTAAAGCCAGAAAGGTTACCATAATTGAGGGGAGCATAGGAAAGGATCATGTACATATGCTGATAGCAGCGCCAACAAACATTATTTGAAAGGTAGATCTTCAAAATTGTTGCAGGAAGAGTTCCCAGAGTTAAGCAAAAAATATTGGGGACAACACCTTTGGACTAGAGGATATTTCTGCGTAACTGTTGGCAGTGTTACCAAAGATAATGATTCAAAATTACATCCATTCACAATTTAACCTCGGTAGAAATTCGCAATTTCAAATTGAATCATAATCTTTAGGAAACTTTAGTTTCTATTCGCGACTTTCAATCGCAATCACAAATCTTCCGTCCTTCAGACGGAAGTGGTTTAATTTATGAGATATCCATCATATATTTCAAAATTCTGAATTTAAAATTTATAAAAATACTCTAATTAAAAAATTAAATGAACAAGAAATTAACAAGTATCTTGACATAAAGTTTGCTATTAATGTTTAGTTTTCTTCATAAAAATACGATTGCTCTAATCCTTTAAATATAACTTCTCTATTGTCAAATTTATCAGTCAAAGATTTTGAAAGAAGAGTCTTTATCTCCAAATCATTAACTGGAGATCTTTCCATAGCTTGTAAATATAGAATTTTATCTACTTTAGACCAATCTACGACCAACCCAAGATTTTTTTTCAAAATCAAATCTAACCAAATTCTTGTTGCTCTTCCGTTTCTTTCTAAAAATGGATGAGCAATGTTCATTTCTACATATTTGACTATTATTTCATCGAAAGTTTTTTCTGGCAATTTTTCTATTGTTTTTAAAGTGTCTTTCAGAAACATAGAAGCAGCAAATCTAAAATTCCCTTTTGATATATTGACATTTCTTATTTTACCAGCATGTTCAAATTCATCCTGAAAAATATATTCATGGATATCTTGCAAACCTTTAATAGTCCCAACTTCTATTTCGTTTATTTTTCCACTTGCAAATAACTCTTTGGCTTTTTTAAGCATTTTTTCTCCAATTTGCGTGTATACCTTTATTTTCTCTGTAGTATGTTTTATAATATCATATATCGCTTAAGAGTGAAAGGTGAATCTTATGATATATATTTTTTTAGCTCCCGGGTTTGAAGAAATTGAGGCCGTTGTTCCTAGAGATATTTTAAAAAAAGCTAATATAGATGTCAACACAGTTAGTATTGGAGAAACAATTGTCGAAAGTACTAAGGGATTGAAAGTCGTGTCAGACATGACAATAAATGAAGTGCAAATTGAAAGTATAGATGGAATTATCTTGCCCGGTGGTATGCCTGGAACAAATAATTTAGGAAAATGTGAAAAGCTAATTGATATGATCAAAATTTGTGCAGAGAAAAAATTATTGATTGCAGCTATTTGTGCAGCTCCAAGCATTTTAGGAAAACTTGGAATTCTTTCTGGAAAAGACACTTGCTGTTTCCCTGACACCGAAATAGAAAAATGTCTTGTAGGAGCAAAAATTAATAATAAAAATGTAAATATATGTGAAAATATTATTACATCAAAAGGTCCGGGAACAGCTTTTCAATTTGCTTTTTCGATAGTAGAGTATCTTCGTGGAACTCAAGTGAGTCAAAAACTTTCCGCTGGAATGCAATTCTCTCAGTAATTATTGATAAAAAGCAGCCTCCGGCATAGCCGGAGGTTTTTCAGATGCGCCTAAAAGGCTACATTACTAGCAGCGCCTCAAGGCGCATGTACGACTCGCACTTGCGAAAAGCTTGATGCTAGCGACCCGTAAACGGGTTATAATGTTCTTTCAAGACAATTTTATCAGAAATTTGATCTTCCTTTAGTTGATTTTGGATGTATTCAGTAATCTTTTTTGCATTTTTCCCTACTGTATCAACATAATATCCTCTGCACCAAAAACTCCGATTACCATATTTATGCTTTAAATTCCCATGTCTTTCGTAAATTAACAGACTACTCTGCCCCTTTAAAAAGCCTACTATACTTGAAATACTAAACTTTGGCGGTATTTTCAAACACATATGTATGTGATCCTTGCATGCTTCTGCTTCAACTATTTCAATTTGTTTCCAGGCACAAAGTTTACGAAAAATTTTGCCAATTTCTTTTTTAAGTTCCCCGTATATTAATCTCCGTCGGTATTTTGGCGCGAATACTATGTGATACTTGCAATTCCACTTTGTATGAGTTAAATTATTTATATCATTCATTTGATTGTCCTCCTTTTGATGTACTTGAGCAGTTGCAAGCCGCTTATGTATTTTACATCAAAAGGAGTTATTTTGTCATAATAACACTAAAGTTTTGACCCCCGGCACAGCCGGGGGTTTTGAATGCCAATCACAGCTGCCGTGTATTTTCGCGGCAGCTTTAGAAATTCATACTGATATTTTCCATTGAAATTTTATTTTTCTAATACTTTTAAAAATTTAATTATTATAGTCAATATTAATAAAGTTACGACGATACATATTATTAAAGACAAAATAAACATGTTGAAATTATCACAGAAAATTACCGGTAAAAATGTAGCA
>JAGBNX010000048.1 GCA_017634155.1 Clostridia bacterium
CATAAAAATAATTTTATAAAATCTAAAATTTATTAACTTGCTAGTCGCCAAATCTTTATTAAGACTCGATATCAAAAATTTATTAAACATAAAAATCCAGAATAAACTTACTAAAAATATTAAAAATAAAAGCCCTAAGATTTCGTTTTTATTTATCGACAAAATATCACCAATAAAAAAATCAGAAATTTTTTTAAATTTCTATTTAACGTAATAATAAAAATCCCAAGAGATAATCCTACTGAAGAAAAAACGCTTATAACTGTATCGGCCGAAGATTTTTCTTTTTCTATTAGATAAAAAATCAGAATTGCAAATACAATCGCAAACAAGACAGTCGAGATTTGATAATTTTTAATTCCGATAAAATTTCCAAGAGCAATTCCTGTAAAAGTACAGTGCCCTAGGGCATCCGAAAAAAACGCAAGCTTATTGTGTATTACCATAGTGCCTATTATTCCTAAAATAAAAGCTATTAAAATACAGCCGATAAAGCTTGTAATTATTTGATTAAATTCTAATAAATAAAGCATAAAGCCTTTCTTTTTTTAAATAAAATAAAATATACATTAATTCTGAAAACAAAAATTTTTATTATTTTTATTTTTCTGGCTATTTTCGAATTATTATATCAAAACTTTGAGAAAAAAAATAACAATTAATTTTTTTATTTTTCTCAATAGAAAATTTGACAAAAATGAATTTTGAGTTTATAATATGACGAATTTGAGATTTGGGGTTACGGTATCGCTTTGGGAGAAATAAATAAAATAAATAAATAAATGAATAGCAAAATAACAAAGAGGTGGTGAGAATATCATGAAAAAATTCAAAAAAATTTTGGCCGGAAGTTTAACAGCATTGAGTATTGCTGGTAATTTTAGAGCACATGCAAGAGATAAAATTCAGGATTCTAAAATTATTAACGCACAGTCTTTAAATTTGTCAAGTAATAAAAATAAATTTTTAGATTTTGTTGGGAATAATAAAGGCAAAATTATTGGAGTCACTGCCGGAGTTGCTACTCTTGGAACAACTTATGGTTTGGGACGCGAGGGTATCTATAACGGACTCTTGCCGGGTTCAAATAAAGTTTTATATTACAGAGTATATTCGGATGCTGAAATTGAAGATAGAGAGAAAAAGGCAGTTCAAGATGGCTTTAAGCGTATTGAATTAAAAACAGATTGGGGAGCGACTTTACGTGGTTTTGCACGATTCCCCGAAAATATAGACAAAAAAAATGTAAAAAAAATAATTTTGGTTTTCGGTGGTAATTCTGAGTTGTCGTGCATTTCTGTTAAATATGCAACGAGTAGAGCCGCCGAAGAAGATAAAAAAAACGCAGTTTTTGTGTGTTTCGATTATCCGACATACGGCAAAAGCGAAGGTCCAACTTTAAGCCAAAAAGTTTTGCAAAAATATGCTAAATCTGTTTTAGAATATGCGAAAGAATTGAAAAAAAGTTATAAAGATGCAAAAATTTCTACTCATGGTTACAGCTTGGGCGGTTATTCAGCTTCTTACTTAAGTAAAGAAAAAGAAGTTAAAGAAGTATGTTTATGGTCGCCAGTCGTATGGGATGCTGCTGTTCAAGGCATAACCGGTCACAGATGGCTTGGAGTTCTTGGGAGATATTGGGCATTTGGCGGAGCAGAATTCGACTCGATAGAAAACATAAAAAATTCGCATGAAAATTGCAAAATAAATTTATTTTCGGGGTCGCTTACTGGAGGTCAAGGAAAAGATTTTCTTTCGTTAGAAACGAGTGTTTTTAAAGGCAAAAAATATGAGGGACAAATTACTGACAAAAAATATTTGAGTGATGGCGTTGCGATTGTCCGGACATTTGACACAATGCTACCAACAGGGGATATACCAGAGGATGAAAAAGACGGTGAGGTATATAAAAATATTAAAATGTGGGAGCAAGCTGTAGCTAAAGAAGCTTATAGAAAGCTCGCCAAAGAAGGCAAAAATAATCTCGGCGATCGTTTAACTGTTAGTTTTTCAGCTGTGGCTGGACATTGTAATGAAGACTTTGAAAACAAAGTTTGGAACTATGATAGCGTTTGGAATAAAGACAAAGAGCATGGTACAAAACAGTTGCTGAAGTAACATAGAGATAAATAGGGTATTGCAAAAAAAGATAGATATTTACTCGACGCCACGTAGAAAGTGATTTAGCACTTTTGCATTACTATATTCGCGTAATTTACGTATGAAAATAATGTTCGATGAATTTTTATAACTTCTATTCATTTTGGCAATACCCATTTAGCCACAAATGAAGTTGTGGGTGATACAGGGCTTGTTAGTCATCCTGCGCTTGGGGGATTTACTGTAAAAAAGACATTTGATTACTTAACGCGCGATGTTAAAAAAGAAAAAAAGTTAATTGATGATGTTATAAATGCTTTTGAAGTTTCAATAGGCGGCGGTAGGTTGATCGCTGAATTGTCGGGATTAGATGACAAGCAAAACGATAAAAGTAAAATTAGTGATGTTGTGAGTAGTTTGGTTAAAAGAACAGAAAATTTATTTAATTCGCTTATTAATGAAAATGTTTTATCACGCGTGAAAGTTGATTCGTTGTCTACAGCGGGTAAATCTATAGACAGTAGTGAGATTGATGATAAGTTTAAAGGAGTGTTGTTAACAGTGTTGTGGGGTTGAATTATTGGTTTAAATTTACTTAAAACCAAATTAAATAAAATCGGATTTGTAGATTATTCGTTAGGATTTAGATTTGACCATTCTGCTAAGAGTGTACGTGTTAATGATCCAAAGGGGAATACAATTTTTACTTTAAATAATGATAATAGTTTGGAATTTAGCACGGATGGTGGTGATTCGCAAAATGTGAGTGTGAAATTTAATATGACATTTTTGCCACCCGGAAAATCCAAAAAATAATTTTGATTTTTAATAAAAATATTAGTTTAAAATATTTTCTCCGGAATTTCCGGAGAGCTTTAATTTTTTATTTAAATTATTTTTTATATTCAAAACTAATTTTGGCGTCTTTAGATTTTATATATATTTCGATAATTTTCGATTTTTCAGCCGTAATTTCAAATTCGTGTTTATCGAATTTGCCCAGAAATACTTCACGTCTGCCATCGTTTTTTATTTTATTTATTGCAATTGTAGAAAAATTATCTAAAATTTTTACTATTAAATTCAAAAAAGAATCTGTCGGAATTAAATTTTTTTCGAATTCTTTTTTTAAATCTTTAAAGCTTACTGTTTGTTTGCCGTTGGACCATTCGATAATTAATCCCCTGACGGTCTCAGGTTTTTGTAAATTTATTTTTGTTGTACCTGAAAAGTGCGAGAATTCGCATTCGTAATTTTTTTTGTCTATATTTATAACGGCATCAGAAAAAAATTCAGTTTCGAGTTTTGTATTTGTATTTTTTACAAAAGAAAACTTTTTTATTACGAAAAAAATTCCCAGTCCTAGTAATAAAATTATTAACATGAAAATAATAATTTTAATTTTTTTCAAGCTAAATCTCCGATTGAGTTTTTACTAAATTTACATATTTATAGTAAAAAAAATCAGGATTTATTCGTGATTTTCGCAAACGACTGCGCAGGCGTATTTTTTGCAGTGTGACATACTTAAATTAAATTTGAAATTTTGATATTTTTCTTTAAAATTATCTAGCAAAAATATTTCTGGCTTGCCGTATTGATTATTTAAAATTTTTATTTTTTTAAAATTACTTATTTTTTGTATACCTGTTCCGATGCATTTAAAAAAAGATTCTTTTGCGCAATATCTTGCGGCTGCGCTCTCGAATATATTTTTTTTTTGCAAAATTTGTTCGATTTCGTCATTACAAAAAATTTTGTTCAAAAAAAATTTATTTTTTTTTATTATTTTTTCGATTCTTTCTACTTCGATGATGTCAATTCCGATATTCATGTTTTGAGTATAGCATAATTTCGAAAAATATGTTATATTAAAATATATTTTTTGAGTTCAAGAGGAGATTGTTATAAATATAAATCAAATTTGTGAAATTTTGAAAAATAAATATCCAGACGCTCATTGTGCTTTAAATTTTAAAAACGGTTTTGAATTACTAATTGCTGCAAGACTTTCGGCACAATGCAAAGACGAAAGAGTAAATTTAGTTACTAAAAATTTATTTAAAAAATTTCCTGATATAAATTCGATGGCAAACGCTGATATTTACGAACTCGAAAATATAATAAAGCCTTGTGGACTCTTTAGAACTAAATCTCAAAATTTAAAAAATATGGCAATTATTTTAAAAAAAGAATTTGATTCTAAAATTCCGTACGGTCTTGAAAATTTGCAAAAACTTCCGGGAATCGGTCGAAAAACTGCTAATTTAATTATGTCAGAAATTTTTTCTGAACCTGCGATTATAGTCGACACACATGTTTCTCGAATAACAAAAAAAATCGGATTACATAATCAAAATAATGCTTTTGAAATCGAAATTATACTTCAAAAAATTATAAAAAAAAATAATTGGAGTAATTTTTGCCACTGTCTTGTTTATCACGGCAGAAATTGCTGCATTGCAAGAAAGCCAAAATGCGAAATTTGCTGCATAAAAAAATATTGCAAATTTTATTCGGAGAAAACAAATGACGAAAAAAAATCAAAAAAAACTTAAAACAAAAAACGGAATAAAAATATTATTTTTTATGTGCATTGGGCTAATTATTTCTTTTATGATAATGCTTTTGGGACTTAAATTTTTTATTTTGCACTCAAAAGATGATTTAATAGATTTAAATTTAAGCATGCTAAAAAACGGAGAAGCAAGTACTGTATATTTTTTAGATAAAACAGGCGAATTTAAAGAATATAAAAAAATTTTCAGTAATCAAAATAGAATCTGGGTCGAATTTTCGAAAATTCCAAAATACATGAAAGACGTAATTATAGCCATGGAAGATAAAAGATTTTATAAACACGGCGGCATTGATTTAGTGAGAACTGCAACTGCGACTTTTAGGGCACTGATAGGCAAGCCAAGCTATGGGGGATCTAGTATAACCCAGCAATTAGTAAAAAATTTAACTGAAGATAACAAGCCAACGATTGCCAGAAAAATGCGAGAATTCGCTCGTGCATTAAAAATAGAAAATATTATGTCAAAAGACGAAATCTTAGAAGCTTATTTAAATATAATTTATTTTGGCAATAATGCTTATGGCGTTCAAATGGCCGCAAAAATATATTTTGATAAAAATATCGAAAATTGCAGTTTAGTTGAATGTGCAGCGATTGCTATAATTACAAATAATCCAGGCAAATATAATCCCTTTGTGCATCCCGAAGAAAATAAAAAACGCAGAAATATTGCACTCTATGAGATGCTTGACCAGAAAAAAATTACAAAAGAAGAATTTGATAAAGCTATTAAAGAATCTGAAAACTTAAAATTTGCAAATAATTCAAAAAATAATAATCAAAATTCTGAAAATATTCGCAATTGGTATCTCGAAACTTTATATAAAGAAATAATCGAAGATTTATGTAATAAATATAATATCAAAAAAAACGTAGCTGAGACTATCTTATGTTCCGGTGGACTTAAAATTTATGCCTGCATAGATCCAGACGCCCAAGAAATTGCTGAAAAAGCAATTATAAATTTGCCCCCAAAAGACAAAAATCTTGAACTTGGATTTGCTATGACAGATTATAACGGTCGAATTCTCGCGATACTTGGCAGTTCAAAGCCAAAGAATATGAATTGGCTTTATAACAGAGCAAGTTCGGCTCCACGGCAGCCTGGTTCGATAATAAAGCCTCTTTCGGCGTATGCCCCGGCATTAGATAATAATATTTTTACATATTCTTCTAAAATTAATGACGAGCCATTAGAGCTTGATTTAGACGGCAGCGGGACTAAAAAAAAGTGGCCAAATAACTGGTACAAAGATTATAAAGGCCCGGTTACTTTGCAATGGGCAATAGAAAAATCAGCAAATGCTCCGGTAGCTCAGGTTTTATACACAATGGGACTCCAAAGAAGCTTTGAATTTTTAACTAAAAAATTAAATTTTTCACATTTAGATTCAAGAGACGCAAATTTATACTCAGCACTTGCCACCGGAGGAACTCACGGTGGAGTAACGCCTGTTGAAATGGCGGCGGCATATCAAATTTTTGGCAATTACGGAAAATATTATAAACCTACGACATATTTTTATGTTACGAACAAAAAAGGAAATGTAATACTTGACAATCGTGAGCTGGGATATAAACAAGTAATTCGCGAAGATACCGCATATGTTATGAATAGACTTATGAGACAGGTAATAATAGGCGCAGAAGGCACAGGCCGCAATGCAAACATAGAAAACTGGGAAATAGTTGGCAAAACAGGAACGACTAACGACGATCATGATTCATGGTTTGTAGGTCTTAGCCCGGTTTGTTTGGGCGCTATATGGACGGGTTCTGATAAACCTAAAAGAATAACTGAAACAAGATATGCTACAAGTATTTGGAAAAAAATTATGAAAAATTATCTTGATTTAAATTTAGATTTAAGTCACGAATTCAAAAAGCCAAACTCTGTCGAAAGTTATTTTTATTGCACTCAAACAGGATATTTGGCAAACGAAGGCTGCCCGGATAAAAAAACAGGATATTATTGTTCTTCGAATATTCCGCCGTATTGCTATGCGCATTCCGGTAGTTCTTTGATAAATTCAGAACCGGCTCCTGAAATTCACGAAGATTTTTCAGAAAATATTATTGTTGACCCAAATCTTGAAGAACATTTTTTTGATATAAATATTCTTCCTGAAACTAATTTTAATAATACTAATAATTTTGATACTCAGTAACGTTATTTTGAGAAAAATTATATAATAATAATAAAAATTATAAAACAAAATAATAAAGGAATAAAAAATGCAGTCTAATTTATCTAATTTGATAGTCATGAAATTCGGCGGGACTTCAGTAGAAAATCAGGAAAGATTATTATCAGTATCAAAAATAATACAAAAAGAAATAAATTCAGGCAAAAAAGTCATAGCAGTTGTTTCGGCGCAAGGCGACACGACTGACAAATTACTCGAATTATCGAAAAAAATAACAAATAATCCAGATTTGCGCGAACTTGATGTTTTATTATCAACAGGCGAGCAAATCTCGATTGCACTTTTAGCTATGACTCTACAATCGATTGGAATTAAAGCAATTTCTTTAACAGGCTGGCAAGCAGGAATAACAACATGCAATTGCTATTCGAGTGCCAAAATTTTAGATATTTTTACAGATAGAATAAATAACGAACTTAAAAATCATGATGCAATTATAATTGCAGGCTTCCAGGGCATAAATAAAAACGAAGACATAACAACAATGGGTAGGGGAGGCTCTGACACCAGTGCCGTGGCAATTTCTGCAGCTTTAAATGCAAAAGAATGTCTTATTTATACAGACGTCGACGGTGTTTATACAGCAGATCCACGTATAATTAAAAATGCTAAAAAAATAAAAGAGATTTCATATGATAATATGATTAATATGTCTGATATGGGAGCACAAGTTTTAAATAAGCGCTCTGTAAGACTTGCTAAAAAATATGGCGTTGAAATTTCTGTACTTAACAGCATGTCAAAAAACCCCGGGACTAAAATTAAAAAAATTAAAGAAGTAGATTTTAGTGCAAATCCGGTAGCGTCTTTAGTAATTCAAAAAGATTTATTTTTATTAAAAATTAAATCAAAAAAATTCGATTATATATTTGAAAAAATTCAAAAAAATAAGATTAATATATCAGATATCTTTTTTGAAAATTCTTTTTGTTTAATGCTTTTAAATCAAAATTATTTAAATCAAATACAAGAATTATTTGTTAATTTTAAAGACTATGAAATTAATTTGAATTTATCAAAAATTTCAATAATATGCACAAATCAGGACATTATTTTCGAAATTTTTGCAAAAATTAAAAAAATAACTAAAAATATAAAAATAAAATATGCATACGTATGCGAATATATATCAATTATTTTAGAAAGTAAATTTAATTCGAGTATTATAAATAAAATACATGATTCGGTTTGCTCTTAATTTAATAATAAATTTCTTTCAAAAACGATAAAACGATAATTAGTATTCAAAAAATTCTCGGCGGCGACGGAGAAAATACTGAGTTTTTTAGTTTCGAAAGAAGTCTAATTTTTAAGTATTTTTTTTATTTTTTGTATTTTTGCACTATATTCTTTAGATATAACTAAATCTTTGTTATTTAAAAAATCGCCGACTATACCAAAAAAGTATTTTGCATTTTTAGCTTTTTCTTCGTTAGAGCCAAAATCTAAAATTTCTTCACCATAAATTACAATCCATTTAAGTATAAAATACTTATAATCATGAAATTTAAATTTATCTTGATTTTTTATCATATAATCTAGCATTAACATATGATTATCAAACCATTTTTGCTTTGTAGCCGAGCCCATTAATGAATCTGATAAATTTTTTCTATGATAATAATAAATATTTTTATCAATTACTATCATATTATTTCGTATAAAACTCATAAAGCAAAACAGGCTATCTTCGCCGAGCATTATATTTTCTTCGAAAAACAAATTATTTTTTATCAAAAAATCTCTTTTGTAAAATTTATTATGTATTACATCTATATTTAAATTTTTATCAAAAATATTTTCGTTTTCGTTATGAAAAAAATGTTCTGAATTTTCAATATTATATTTTGGTTTTTGATTTATATCTGGAATTTCAGTATCATTAAACCATATTTTATTAAAAATTACTATATCGGCATCAAATTTTTCAGCTTGTGCAGCAAGATTTTTAATTGTCTCAAAGTTAATCAAGTCATCAGAATCTACAAACTGAACATATTTGCCCGAAGATTTTTTAAGCCCTGAATTTCTTGCTGACGATACGCCAGAGTTAGATTGATTTATAATTATTACTCGTTTATCTTTTTGTTTATATTGATTTAAAATTTCTAACGAATTATCTTTTGAACCGTCATTAACGCATATAATTTCAATATTTCGATACGTTTGATTTATTATGCTATTCAGACACGCTGGTAAAAATTTAGCGCTATTACAAACAGGCACGACGATACTTACTTTTGGCAATTTACTTTCTATTAATAAGCCGCTTCTTTTTTTAGTAAAAATATAAAAAATAACTAAAACGCAAAATATAAATAATAAAGCCAGAAAGCAAAATATTATTTTTTTATTTTTAAATATATACATAATTAATCTCCAAAATTTTTGTTTTTAACAACAATATTTTTTTAGATATAATCCTGTGTACGAATTTTGGTTATTAATAATTTCTTCCGGAGTTCCTGTGGCAATTATCATACCACCATTGTCACCGCCTTCTGGACCTAAATCGATTATATAATCACAAGTTTTTATTAAATCTAAATTATGTTCTATCAAGAGTACAGTATTTTTCATATCGACAAGTTTTTGCAAGACTAAAACAAGCTTATGAACGTCTGCAATATGAAGTCCAGTTGTAGGTTCATCAAGAATATAAAGAGTCTTTCCGGTTGATTTTTTCGAAAGCTCAGAGGCAAGTTTAACTCTCTGAGCTTCGCCGCCTGATAAAGTAGTAGCGGACTGACCAAGTTTTATATAACCAAGACCTACTTCTTGCAAAGTTTCGATTTTTCGTTTTATTTTGGGAATATTTTCAAAAAATTTCAAAGCTTCATCGACAGTCATATCTAAAATATCACTTATATTCTTATTTTTATATTTTATCAAAAGAGTTTCACGACTGTATCTTTTGCCCTTGCAAACTTCGCACGGAACATAAATATCAGACAAAAAATGCATTTCAATTTTAAGTATCCCATCGCCCTGACATGCTTCGCATCTGCCGCCTTTAACGTTAAAAGAAAATCGACTTGAACTAAATCCGCGAGATTTTGCATCACTCGTAGAAGCAAAAAGCTCTCGAATATCAGTAAAAACTCCAGTATAAGTTGCAGGATTCGAGCGCGGAGTGCGACCTATCGGAGACTGGCTTATATTAATAACTTTATCGAAATTTTCGATACCCAGAATTTCTTTATGCTTGCCTGATTTTAATTTTGATTTATTAAGTTTGCAAGATAATTCTTTATATATGATTTCGTTTACTAAAGTCGATTTTCCAGAACCTGAAATTCCCGTAACACAAGTCATAGTTCCCACAGGAATTTCGACATCGATATTTTTTAAATTATTTTGAGAAGCTCCGATAATTTTTAAAAATTTACCACTCCCCTTTCGTCTAGATTTTGGCACAGGAATAAATTTTTTGCCGCTTAAATACTGACCTGTAATAGAATTTTCGCAATTTTTTATATTATTAATATCGCCTGTGCAAGTTATATAGCCGCCGTGAATTCCCGAACCAGGACCGACATCGACTATAAAATCTGCAGCATACATAGTTTCTTCGTCATGCTCGACGACTATAACAGTATTGCCCAAATCTCGCAGTTTTTTTAGAGTTTTGATAAGTTTACTGTTATCTCTCTGGTGCAGACCGATGCTTGGCTCGTCAAGAATATATAAAACTCCCGTAAGAGACGAGCCAATCTGAGTTGCAAGTCTTATTCTTTGGCTTTCCCCGCCTGAAAGAGTTCCGGCTTGACGCGAAAGAGTTAAATATTCAAGTCCGACGTTTTGTAAAAATTCAAGTCTTGAGTTTATTTCTTTCAAAATCGGCTGTGCAATAATTTTTTCTTTCTCTGTTAATTTTAAATTTTTGATAAATATCAAGCAATCTTTTATAGATTTATCGCAAAAATCTGAAATATTAATTTTATTAACAGTAACTGCCAAACTGTTTCTCGAAAGTCTTTTGCCAGAGCATTCGCTGCACGGAATCTCATTCATAAAATTTTCGATTTCAGATTTTATCCAATTGCTTTGAGTCTCTCTGAATCTTCGCTCAAGATTATTAATAATTCCCTCGAAAGTATTTTTATATTTAGCTTCGCCGTACTCGCTTTTTTTAACAAGCTCGAGCATTTCGCCTTTTGTGCCGTATAAAATAATATCGATAATTTTTTTGGGCAGCTCGCAAATCGGAGTATCTAATAAAAAATTATATTTTTTGGCAAGCGCTTCAAAATACATGTTTGCAATAGTATTGCCTTCCATAGACCAGCCGCTGCCTTTGATTCCGCTTTCTTTTATCGATTTTGTCTTATCCGGAATAATAAGCTCGGGGTCGATTTTCATAAAAACTCCCAGACCCGTGCATTTTTTGCAGGCTCCAAACGGACTGTTAAACGAAAACATTCTGGGTTCGAGCGCTTCAAAACTTATATCATGTTCAGGACATGAAAAATTTTTTGAAAATAAAAAATCTTTTTCGTTATCTAAATTTATTATAACTAAACCGTTTGAAAAATTAGTCGCTGCTTCGATAGCTTCCGCAAGTCTTGAGCGAATTTCTTGATTAATAATTAATCTATCTATAATTATTTCGATATTATGCTTTTTATTTTTTTCAAGATTGATATTTTCTGATAAATCAAAAATTTCGCCGTCGGCTCTTATTCTTACGAATCCGTTTTTTCTTATATTTTCTATTTCTTTTACGAAAGTTCCTTTTTTGCCGCGCGCAATCGGCGATAAAACCTGAATTTTTTTATTTTCGCCAAAATTCGTGACTTTATCTACGATCTGGTCAATAGTCTGATGTGAGATTTCACGCATACAAACAGGACAATGCGGAATGCCAATTCTAGCATATAATAATCTTAAATAATCATAAATTTCTGTAATAGTACCAACAGTCGACCTGGGATTTTTCGAAGTCGTTTTTTGGTCTATCGAAATCGCCGGCGAAAGACCTTCGATACTTTCGACATCAGGTTTATTCATTTGACCTAAAAACATACGAGCGTAAGAAGAAAGCGACTCGATATATCTGCGCTGACCCTCGGCATAAATAGTATCAAACGCAAGTGAAGATTTTCCTGAGCCCGAAAGTCCGGTAAAAACTATTAATTTATCTCTTGGAATTACTAAATCTACATTTTTTAAATTATTTTCTTTGGCGCCTTTTATAATAATATTATTAATATTTATTCTCCTTTTTATTTTACTGATTTTTCTCGAAATTAACTACCAGAAAACGCTTCAGAATTTTTTTAATTTATTTTTAATTTATTTATTTCGTCGCGCAAAAAAGCTGCGTGTTCGAATTCGAGTATTTTTGCCGCGCAGTATGTTATTATAGTATTTACACCTGAAAAAGGCAATAAACATAAACTCTTTCCGGCGTTGCCGGAAAGGGCTTCTCTTTAATGTATTTTTAATTTATTTATTTCGTCGCGCAAAAAAGCTGCAGGTTCGAATTCGAGTATTTTTGCCGCATATTTCATTTCTTTTGTAAGAGTTTCGATTAATTTCTCTTTTTCTTTTTTGGACATTTTTTTATAATTTTTCGTATTTTTCAAAGCTTCGTCGCTCGAGATTCCTAAAATTTCAGAAATATCTTTTTTTATAGTTTTGGGAATTATATTATGCTTTTTATTATACTCAATTTGCAAATTTCTTCTGCGATTTGTCTCGTTTATGGCAACTTCCATCGACTGAGTTACCGCGTCAGCATACATTATGACTTTTCCGTTTGCATTTCTGGCGGCTCTGCCGATAGTTTGAATTAAAGAGCGCTCGGAACGTAAAAAACCTTCTTTGTCGGCGTCTAGAATAGCAACTAAAGAGACTTCTGGGATATCAAGACCTTCTCGTAAAAGATTTATACCAATTAGAACGTCTATTTTGCCAAGTCTTAGATCTCTTATTATTTCCATTCTTTTTATTGTATCGACATCGCTGTGTAAATATTTAACTTTTATTTCTAGTTCTTCAAGATATTTTGTTAAATTTTCGGCCATTTTTTTAGTAAGAGTCGTAACCAAAACGCGTTCTTTTAATTTTATTCTCGAATTTATTTCGCCGATTAAATCATCGATTTGACCTTCGACTAATCTTACGTCGATTTCCGGGTCTAAGAGTCCGGTCGGACGTATTATTTGCTCGACTATATTATTTTTGCTTTTTTCAAGTTCAAAATCTCCTGGAGTAGCACTTACAAAAATTACTTGATTTATTTTTTCATAAAATTCGTCAAAGGTCATCGGGCGATTATCGTAAGCCGACGGTAGTCTAAATCCGTTTTCGATTAGATTATCTTTTCGCGCTTTGTCGCCTGCATACATTGCTCTTATTTGCGGTAGCGTTACATGTGATTCGTCGATAAAAAGCAAGAAATCTTTGGGAAAATAATCAAAAAGAGTAAACGGCGGGCTGCCCGGTGCTCTTTCGGACATTATTCTTGAATAATTTTCGATTCCCTTGCAAAAGCCTATTTCTTGCAATAATTCGATATCGTATTTTACTCTTTGCTGAATGCGCTGCGCCTCGATTAATTTATTATTTTTTCTAAAAAATTCGACGCGTGCGTGCATTTCGTTTTCGATTTCAATCAAAGCTTTGTCGAGCTTTTCTTTTGGAACAATATAATGCGAGGCAGGATAAATCGCAGCATGTTTTAATAATTTTTCGATTCGACCTGTAACCGGATTAACTTCACAAATTCTGTCAATTTCATCGCCAAAAAACTCGATTCTTATCAAAAAATTATTCGAAATCGCCGGAAAAATTTCTAAAACATCACCGCGAACTCTAAATTTATTTCTAGTTAAATTTGTATCATTGCGTTCATATTGAATTTCAATTAATTTTTTTATAATTTCATCGCGATTTTTTTTCATGCCAAGTCTTAAAGATATTACCATATTGCGATAATCTATAGGATTACCCAAACTATATATACATGAAACGCTTGAAATAATTATTACGTCACGTCTTTCAGAAAGCGCCGAAGTCGCAGAGTGCCTTAATTTATCAATTTCGTCATTAATAGCCGAATCTTTTTCGATGTAAGTATCCGTCGAAGCAATATAAGCTTCGGGCTGGTAATAATCATAATAACTTACAAAATACTCGACAGAATTTTCGGGGAAAAAAGTTTTAAATTCGCTGCAAAGCTGCGCTGCAAGAGTTTTATTATGTGCCAAAACCAGAGTCGGCTTTTGAACTTGTTCGATTATATTTGCCATAGTAAAAGTCTTGCCAGAACCTGTAACACCCAAGAGAGTTTGTTCTTTTATGCCAAAATTTATTCCGCTTGATAGTTCTCTTACGGCCTTAATCTGATCTCCCTGAAGTTTAAAATCCGATTTTATCTTAAAATTCATTAAAAGCCTCAAAATTATTTTATATTATACACTTTCTCTGACGCCTTCGAAAAAATATTATTTTATTTCCGTTTGCTATTTTCGTTCCCATTATACTTAATTATAAGCATAGTTATATCATCACTTTGAGGCATATCCCCCATAAAATCATATACTTTATTGCATACAGTCTCAGATATAAACTTCAAATCGCATTTGTCAGTATCTAAAGAATCTAAAGCAGAAATAATATTTTCTTTTCCCCAACAAATACCGTTTTTATCTTGAGCTTCTGAAATTCCGTCTGTATACATAAATAATATATCGCCTTTTTTCATCCATATTTTATCAGTCTTAAATTTCAAATTAGGCATTCCTCCTAAAACAAATTGTTTTTTTATATCTATTTCTTTAAAACTTTTGCTTTGCATTTTACCAATTGGCTTTGTGTGGCCAGCATTAGAATATTCTACTTCTCCGGTTTTTAAATCTAAAATACCAAAAAACATAGTTACAAACATACCAGAATTATTATCCTGACACATCTGACGATTTACATTTTCAAGAATTTTCTTAGGATCTTTAATTGAATTAGATTCATTTTTTAGTAAAGTTTTAGCTATGACCATAAATAGGGCCGCAGGGACTCCTTTGCCAGAAACGTCTGCAATAACAAATGCAAGATGCTCAGAATCTAGCAAAAAAAAATCATAAAAATCGCCTCCGACTTTTTGTGCCGGCTGCATTATTGCATAAATATCCATTTCTTCGAGTTCCGGAAACGCCGGAAAAATATGAGGAATTAAAGATTTTTGTATTTGCGTTGCGACATTAAGCTCTGCTGTAACTTGCTCTTTCTCCGCCGTTATGTCTTTAATATGTTTAGCATATTCTTTTACATCAAGCATCATTTTATTAAAAGCACTGGCAACGATCCCAATATCATCGCTTTCTTTTATATTTTTAAATTCTATAGGTTCTATATTTATTTTATCATGTTTTTTATTAACAAAATTACTGACAATTTTTGCTATTTTTTTTAATGGCCTTGAAAAATAAAAATTAATAGCATATATCGATAAAACAGTAAATAGTATGATAAATATCTGAATGATAATCGTTAT
Organism: Clostridia bacterium; assembly: GCA_017634155.1. Lineage (GTDB taxonomy): Bacteria > Bacillota > Clostridia > Oscillospirales > Acutalibacteraceae > Improbicoccus. The sequence continues at coordinate 15,386 of JAGBNX010000048.1, forward strand.
TAAAAAAACAATACGATTAATTCTGGACATTACTTTCTGAATATCCATGTCTGCTCCGACAAGAGCGATATTTTTCCCATTTTCATCTTTTAACGGACAGTACGAACAAATTGTGTTTCCGTAAGACGTGTTTACCTTTCGGTATTCATCTATACTGTCGCGATTAGTCATTACTTGATTGGCATATTCTTCTTCTATCATTTTGTGTCCTAATAAGTCTCTGTTATAAGCACTATCAGTAACGCCATCTCCCGGTTCAGTGGCATCATAAATTATAAATCTTTGACCCGAATCATCCCAGCTTTCAACATACAAATATCTAAGATCTAAATCTGATTTTATTTTGTCTAGCAACTTCACAGGTTCTTCGTATTCTTTGTCTATTTTTAAAGTATCTCTATATTTCATAACTTTTGAAATATCTATTAATCTAGAAGTAACTTTTGCTGCATTATAAGTTCTTGAACCATAATCTTCCATTTTGTTGTTAACAATCACATTATACAAAACCACGCAAATAATTATAGAATTAATAAAATTTATGGCTCCGATTATAGTTAAAGCTTTGATATTAGTATTTAATTTAATTTTCTCTCTAAATATACTCGGCAAAATTAACACCTCAGACAATTTATATATTTAAATATCTAGCAAATCTTGTAATTTTGATTGTAATGCACAAATTTTTATAAATCAATATGTAAAAATATAAAATTAAATCGAGATTAACTTACTTTAAGACTAAAAAATTAAGTCAAATGAGTACTTCTAGACGAAGTCGGAAATATAGCTGCTTTTAGGCTATGCCAGCAAGAATTTTTTTATTTATTTTAGCAATGCTGTGGCAATATTTTTAAATTTGTATATTATATGAGAGCACAATTTTTATTTTGTATTTTGGCGGTAAAATTTTGAAAAAATCTCTCTTTGAAAAAAATTTTTTTAAAAATCATGATTTAAAAAATCCTAAAATAAGAGCAAAATTTGGTATTATAAGCGGCACAGTCGGTATAATACTTAATTTATTGCTTTTTTTAGGAAAATTAATCGTAGGAATTTTATCTTCGTCCGTTGCAGCTACGGCTGATGCTTTTAATAATCTTTCCGATGCTGGATCTTCTATCATTACGCTTTTGAGCTTTAAAATTGCCTCGAATCCTGCAGATAAAGAACATCCGTTTGGTCATGGCAGGATCGAATATGTTTCAAGTCTGGTAGTTTCTATCGCAATAATTATTACAGGTCTCGGTTTTATTAAATCTTCGATTGAAAAAATTTTTAATCCGGAAAATTTGGGATTTGATTTAATTTCTATGATAATTTTGATTTCTTCTGTGATTTTAAAATTAATCATGTGGTGGTTTAATTCTATAATTGGTAAAAAAATAAATTCTTTGACTGTTATTGCGACTGCTAATGATAGCTTATCTGATGCAATTGCAACTTCGACGGTTATTATTGGCTTTTTTATATCGCATTTTACAAATATTTATGTCGACCCGTATGCAGGACTTATTGTTTCGGCATTTATAATATTTACCGGTAGTAGGACTTTCAGAGAATCTATAGGGCCACTTATGGGTAAAGCTCCAGACCAAAAATTTATTGATAGAATAACTAAAATTGTGCTTTCGAATCCAGAAATTGAAAAAATCGAAGAAATTTCGGTTCATAATTATGGCCCACACAGAAGTGCAGTTTCATTAAGAGTTTGCTTGTCATCAAAATTTGAATCTGATAAAATAAACGAAATAATAGATAAAGTAGAAATTCAATTGGAAAACAAACTTGGCTGTAGTGCTATAATTCGTGCAAAATAAATTAAAATAATTTAAAGCGAGAAAATTATGAAATTTATTGATGATTATGTAAAAAAATTTATTCAAAAAGATTATAAAAATTTCGAATCTGAAATTTTTAAAATAGATAAATTATTAAAAAATAAAACTTGTATCGGAAATAATATGCTTGGGTGGCAGGATTTAGATACAAATTTAGATTACATAAAGAATATTGCCGAAAATATAAATTCAAATTCAGATTTTATTTTAATAATCGGCATCGGCGGCTCTTATTTGGGGGCAAAAATGGCTATCGATTTTTTAAATCCTGTTAATAAAAACAAAATTTATTTTATCGGTCATAATTTAGATTCTGAATATTTAAATAATATTTTAAATAAGATACAAGATAAAAAGATTCATGTTATAGTAATTTCTAAATCAGGAAATACTATCGAAATTAAAGCCGTTTTGGATATAATTATAAATTTTATCAAAAAAAAATATAACAAAAATATAAATAAATATTTTACTGCTGTAACTGGAAAACAGGGCTTTTTAAGAAATTTTGCACAAATTAATAATTGGCAAATTTTAGATATACCTGAAAATATCGGCGGAAGATTTTCAGTTTTAACTAACGTAGGGCTTTTGCCAATTGCGATTTCAGGTGCTGATATAAAAAAAATTATTTTAGGCGCCCAAGAAATTAAAAAAAATATTGAAAATTCAAATAATAATAATTATAATTATTGCTATAATTATGCTATTATCAGAAATATTTTATATAAAAAAAATTTAAAAATCGAACTTTTTTCGTCTTTTAGCACTCGTATGCTTTCTTTTATGGAATGGCTCAAGCAACTATTTGGCGAAAGCGAAGGCAAAGATAATAAGGGAATTTTTCCTGCATCTGTATTTTTTTCTACTGATTTGCATTCTTTAGGACAGTTTATACAAGAAGGTTCAAAAATATTATTTGAAACTATGTTTTTTGTGAAAAATTTAAAATATAATTTAAAATTATCAGATAAATTTGAGAATTATGATAATTATAAAAGTTTTAACGAAATAAACAAAAAAATTTTTGAAAGTATTTTAATTGCGCATAATAACGGCCAAGTGCCCTGTAATATTATAGAAATCGACGAGTTTTCTGAACTTGAACTTGGCAGATTAATTTATTTTTTTGAATTTTCCTGTGCACTTTCGGCATTAATGCTTGGAGTTAATCCGTTCAATCAACCCGGCGTTGAACTTTATAAAAAAATAATACTTAATTAATTCTTTTATCTAAAATACTACATATTCACCTAGCATAATTATTGCAAGGATACAACCATAAGTTATGCAAAAAGTCTGTATTAAATCCGTTTTTAGTTTTTTCTGTTCGCTCACATTTCAGTCATTTTTTTATTTTCCATTTATCTTTACTGTTCTCTATCCTATTTTAGCGATGACTGGAATAGCATCTATCTTTTTAGTAATGCCTCGTACATGGGCAAAATAAATTAGAGCTAAAAAGCTCATCCTCCGGTATATCCGGAGGGTTTTACTTCAATTATTTTTTGGGATATTTTAAATTAATTTATTTTTTTATTTAAAATAAAATATCTTTTTTTATCTGAATCAAGATTATTTTTTATATTTTTTATAATACTACTTGGCGCTTTTTCTATAAATTCTTTGTTTTGCAAAAGATTCTCGTTTTTACTTATTCTAGCTTTTAATTCTTCGAGTTCTTTTTTTAGTTTTAAATTTAATTCGTCCTGATTTATCAAATCTCCAACAGGTATATTTATACTTGCAAACTCGAGAGCACACGTTAAAACATTATCGCTACTTGATTTTTTATTAATATATATATTTTCAATATTAGCTAATTTTTTTATTTTATCTGAATTTTTTATTATTAAATCTTCGCTTTTTGTTGCGATAAAAATATTTATTTTTTTGTTATGTGGAGTATTCATTTCGTTTCTTTTAGTTCTTATCGCATGAATAATTTCGATTATATTTTCAACGTTTTTGCTATCTTGCGCGTAATTAAATTTATTATTAAATTCCGGATAATTTGAAACTGTCAATGCATTATTATTAAAAAAATTCCAGATTTTTTCAGTAACGACCGGAATAAACGAATGCAAAATTTTTAAAATTTCACATAAAATATAACAACAAGTATTTAAATTAGATAAATTATTTTTGAAATCTATTTTTGAAAACTCGATATACCAGTCACAGAAATCATCCCAAAATAAAGAATAAATTTTTTGTATTGCCATTCCGAATTCAAATTTTTCCATATTTTTTTGCACTTCTTGAATAGTATTATTCAGTTTATTTAACATCCATTTGTCATAAATACTTAAATTATTAAATTCTATTTTTGGTAAAATATTTTCGTTAGTAATTTTCAAAAATCTCGCTGCATTCCAGATTTTGTTTATAAAATTCCGGCTGCCTTCAATTTTTTTTTCAGAAAATCTTGTGTCGTTACCAAGCGTCAGGCCCATAACTAACGTAAGTCTGAGTGCGTCTACACCGTATTTTGAAATAATCTCGATAGGGTCAATGCCGTTGCCCAGAGACTTTGACATTTTTCTGCCTTGTGCGTCTCTGACCAGTCCGTGAATTACGACGTTTTTAAACGGAATTTCCCCCGTTAATTCGATTGAAGAAAAAATCATACGCGCAATCCAGAAAAATATTATGTCATAGCCTGTTATGACTAAATCTGTTGGGTAGCATCTTAAAAATTTTTCTTGAATTTCGGGCCATCCCAAGACCGAAAATGGCCACAAAGCCGACGAGAACCAAGTATCTAAAGAATCGCCATCTTGCGATATATTTTTTGATTTACACTTTTCACAAAAATTAATTTTATTTGGACTAACTGTAATATGATTACAATCTTTGCAATAATAAGCAGGAATTCTGTGACCCCACCAGATTTGGCGCGATATGCACCAGTCTTTAATATTATTCATCCAATGCATGTAAATTTTAGAAAATCTTTCCGGCACAAAACTAATATTTTTATTTTCTACGACTTTAATTGCAGGCTTAGCAAGACTTTGCATTTTTAAAAACCATTGTGTAGAAATCAAAGACTCAATAATACAATCACAACGCGAGCATTTACCCACGTTATTTTTAATTTTTTCTCTTTTTACCAAAAGATTTTTTGACTCTAACTCATTAATAATAATTTTTCTTGCTTCAAAAGTCTTGAGTCTGGAATAATTTCCGCATTTTTTATTTAGAGTTCCGTCTTTGTTAATAATATTAATATTTTCCAAATTATGTCTTTGACCTATTTCGAAATCGGCAAAATCGTGCGCAGGAGTTACTTTTAAAACTCCGGTACCGAAACTTTTATCTACATAATTATCTGCGATAACTTTTATTTTATGATTTGAAATTGGCACGGTAACTTCTTGACCAATAAAATTTTTATATCTTTCGTCTTCAGGATTTACTGCAATAGCAACATCGCCAAATATAGTTTCTGGTCTTGTAGTAGCAACAGTTAAAAAATTATTATTATCAGAAAAAAAATATTTGAGATAAACGAGTTCGCTTTCAGATTCTTTAAAATCAACTTCAATATCAGATATCGAAGTATTGCAGTTTGGACACCAATTGACTATTCGCTTACCCCTGTAAATTAATTTTTTATTATAAAGCCTGACAAAAAATTCATTAACAGCTTTCGAGCAGCCTTCGTCGAGAGTAAAACGTTCTAAGCTCCAGTCACACGAAGCACCGAGTTTTCTTATTTGCTCAGTAATTTTATTTCCGTATTTATTTTTCCAAGCTAAGCATTCCTGCATAAATTTTTCGTAGCCTATTTCAGTTTTTGAAGTTCCTTTTTTTCTGAGCATTTCAACGACTTTGGCTTCAGTAGAAAGTGCCGCATGGTCAGTACCGGGAATCCAAAGAATTTCGTAACCCGTCATGCGTTTATAGCGAGCTACTATATCTTGCAAAGTAAAATTAAGCGCATGACCCATATGCAGCGCCCCCGTAATATTAGGCGGCGGAAGTACGATCGTATAAACTTTTTTTTTGGAATTTTCGTTAAACTTAAAAAAATTATTATCTTCCCAGAATTTGTAAATATTTTCTTCGATTACAGACGCTTTATAAACTTTTTCTATAATATTTTTCATAAAAGTTCAAAACTCCCTTGCAAATTTCGCAAACGGGAAAATTATATGACAAATAATCTTCTATTTCAATACCTCCAGCATAGCTGGAGGTCATTCATAAGCAAACTTTACACTTATTTTTACTCATTTTTTAATATTACTGCTTCATTGCATATTAAAACATGCAAATTTAGCATAAAAATCTAAAAGTTCCACAAAGTTTTTGGGATTGATAAAATCATGAAAAGTAGGCATATTTCCTAAGGCACCTAATTCGGCAATAAATTCGTGATAATCTACCGTTGACCGGCTGGTAAAGCCATGAAACTTGGCTATATCTTTGTCAGTAGCATCAAAATTTTTTCTATTATTCATGTTGTTTCTCAATTCTTGTAATTGTTTTGCCGCATTTGCGATACCTGGAAATTGATCAATATCAATTTTTAAGTTAAAAAATAATTTTGCAAAACGATTTTCCAAAAAGCTATTTTCCAACTCACACTGATACCTTCCCTGTTTCATCGACGTATGAAAAATATTACTATTATGCACGCGGTGATGTCGTAAACAATAAAGTGTACAATGCGTTAACTCGTGAAGTGTGTTATAAATTATATATAACGTTCCGTAGACCTCATCGGTACTTAAATCCCCTTCATTAATCATATTCTCAATTTTATTTCTAGTTTCTAAACTCAAGCCATTATATAATTCATATGCTAACGTAACATATTTCTTATTTGAATCTATTAAATTAGGCATAAAACGTTTTTGAACCCAAGAACTATACTTTTCAAATCCTACGTAGTTACCATTATTTTTACAATCATCCCAGAATACGCTAAGTTTAATTGATTTAAAAGGTTCGAATGCTGAATTTCCCGAAATTCCACCACTAGTGCAATTACTGAAATAATTTATTAAAAACTTCATATTTTTTGATTCATTACATAATTCATTATACAATTTATAAAAAGCTAATCTTATCGGCTCGTGTTTCTCGAAAAAAGCCTTCATCGTATGTACGATAGCATATGAATTAAATTGCTCTATACAAAATTCGTGTTTATTAGAAAATACACAACCTATACTACTAAAATTATGACTTAAATTTTTATTAAATACCTTGGTTTTAAGATACTCCCAACCATTATTAAATTTTAAATTTATAAAACGATAACCATCATATTTTTTTTGAGTATAATCTGCATTTTTTTTGTAATATGCATAATCTTGAAGCATATCAAGTATAAATTTATCGTCTATACATTTCACGTCTTTATTTTCACTTTGCTGTTGTGAAATTATAACATTATTCATATCCATGCATTTAGCATTTTGGGCGACTAAATTTAAAAAATTAGATGAAACTAATAACGAAGCTAAAACTGATTTGACACGTTTATTGTTACGTTTAGAAATTCTATAACTCATTTTTTCCTCTCTTTTAAAATTAAAAATTTTTATGTTTATCAAAATTGATAAACTAATAAAATGAGTTGCAACTCAATTATATAATTTAATTAAAAAAAAGTTTTTGTCAATAGGGGTAAAAGAAAAAAATGTGTAAAAAAATCATTTTCGTAACTTTGCACAAATTTTAACTTATTTTTAGAGCATAATTCGACAAAACAGTCAATTATTCAAAACAAATAATTTGACAAAAAATGCTAATTAATGCTGTTTGAAATATCAAAAATAAGCTCAATTCCATTAAGCTAATTGTTTCATATAACTAGCTGCATAAAAAAAACTATAATTTTAAATTCTCTAAACTAACTAATAAAACAAATTTATTATATAACAAATCCTCCGTTTGGGCTAATTACTTGTCCCGTTATGAAATCAGAATCGTCCGAAGCTAAAAACAGTGCTGTTTTGGCTACATCTAAAGTCGTTCCTATTCTGCCAAGCGGCGTATCGTTTTTTAACTTACTAATTATTTCATTATCAAAAGAATTCATGTTTGTATCAATAACTCCTGGTGCTATGCAATTAACGTTAATTCCAGAAGGCCCAAGCTCTTTGGCTAAAGCCTTAGTCAGCCCGATTATGGCAGCTTTTGAAGCTGAATAATGAACTTCCATTGAAGCGCCGACCATGCCCCAAATTGAAGATATATTTATAATTTTGCCTTTTTTTCTTAAAAGCATATCGTTTAAAACACACGAACAGCAATTAAAAACCGAACCTAAATTTACTGCAAAAAGATTTTTCCATTCATCTTCACTTACGTCCTGAAAAATTTTTTGTAAACTAATTCCGGCATTATTTACTAAAATATCTATTTTTCCAAATGCATTTAAAGATTTATCGATTAAGTTTTGTGCTTCGCAAAGTTTTGAGACATCGGCTTGGACAGTAATACAATTTCTACCTAATCTTTTTATTTGTTCGGCTAGATTAAAAGCTTGAGTTTTACTTTTATTATAATTAATAATTATATTATAATTATCTTTAGCAAATTCCAAAGCAATTTGTCTGCCAATACCGTTTGAACTTCCTGTTATAATTGCCACTTTCATTAAACTATACCTAACACTTTTTTATTTTTTTATACCCACACTTTTTGTACTTATACAAGATAATTTTTTGAAAATCAATAATTTCTCTCCAGCGGTATTGACAAAATATATAGAAAATGAAAAAATATTCAGGAAATAAAACATGGAGTGAAAAATGGAAAACGAAAAGATATGTCCAAAATGTTATGGAAGAGAATGTACAAAGAATGGAATAGTAAAAAATAAACAAAGATATCGGTGCAAGAGATGCGAGTATAATTTTACAAGATCTACTTGTTGGAAATATTCAGATGAAATTAGGCAAAAAGCTATTAAACTTTATCTTGAAGGGAATGGTTTCAGAAGAATAGAAAGACTTATTCACGTAAGTCATATGTCTGTTATTAATTGGG
>JAGBNX010000049.1 GCA_017634155.1 Clostridia bacterium
ATCTGAGACCCCTTTTAGACTAAAAGGTTGTTAGGGCAGTTGTGTTAGCTGCGTAATCTGTTTAGCTTACTGCTCCTAATTGGTCCTTTGCTTTCTCTTGTGTTTTCTTACTTTCTCTCTTTTCCACTTTGTTTTTTTCTTCTTTATTTTTTATTTTTTTTGGTTTCTTAGGTTTTGATGGTGATGACATTCAATGAGTTTTTTTAAGTTTTGTTTTCGCCACTTGTTTTTGCGTTTTTTTGGTTTTTTTCGCTTGATTATTTTTGTTTTTAAGAATATAGTTTATTCATTCCTCCTTAGCTCAGTTGGTAGAGCATGCGGCTGTTAACCGCAGGGTCGTTGGTTCGAGCCCAACAGGGGGAGCCATTATTTTGTTATTACGAGGGATTGTTTTGAGTGATATCGTTTTTTTGTCGAATGATAGGAAAAAAAATCTTTTAGTTAGTTTTTGCGATGCTTACAAGTCTGTGCTTTCTAAACATTCCTTGTTTTCTACTTATGCGCTTTCGTACTTGATTAAAGAAATTGGTCTTCCGGTTTCGTCTTTACTTGATGATGATATTAATGGTTATCAGCAGATTATTTCAAAAATTTATTGTAAAGAAATAGTTTTAATTATTTTTTTTAGAGATTCTTTTATTGATTATAATAAATCGAGTTTGGAACATGAACTTTTTAGAGTTTGTGATATGCATAATATTCCTTATGCTACCAACTTGGCAATGGCTGAGATACTTTTGAATTATTTAATTTTAGAAAAATAATTAATTTTAATTAAAAAAATAGAAACGAAGTGAGAAAATTTGAAAAAATTTATGTTTTTAGTTGACCGTATTCGTGGTATGCAGGATATTTTGCCGCCAGAGAGCGATATCTATTTTAATGCAGAACTTGTTATGCGTTCTTGCGCAGAGTTTCATGGTTTTTCGTTTATTCGCACGCCTGTTTTGGAGTTTACTGAGCTTTTTAATCGTTCTGCTGGCGATTCTTCTGATATTGTTCAAAAAGAGATGTATACTTTTGAAGATAAGTCTGGCCGCTCGGTCACTCTGAGGCCGGAGTTCACGGCTAGTGTTTTGCGTGCAGTTGTGAACGGTCTGTACGGGAATGCTGTGTGGCCTTTAAAACTCATGTATTTTGGCCCATGCTATCGATATGAAAGACCTCAAGCTGGCAGATATCGTGAATTTTTTCAGTTTGGTGTCGAAATTTTTGGTGCACCTTTGGTTCTCGCAGATTTAGAATTAATTTGTCTTGCATGTGATATTTTTAATAAACTTGGCCTTAGAAATTTTAATTTGGAAATTAATGCCATAGGATGCCTGAATTGCAGGAAAAATTATTTGGACGCTGTAAAAAAATTTTTTGTTAGTATTAAAGATAAATTATGTGAAACTTGTAAAAATCGTTTGAATATTAACCCAATGAGAATTTTTGATTGTAAAAATCCCGAATGTAAAAATTTATTTAAAAACGCTCCGCATACTGTTGATTTTGTGTGCACCGAGTGTTTAAATGAATTTGAAGATTTAAAAAAATTGCTCGAAATTAATAATATTGAATATATTGTGAATACTCGAATCGTCAGAGGCCTTGATTATTATACTAAGTTTGTGTTTGAATTTGTAGTAAATTTTGATGGCACTGATTTAACTGTTTGTGGCGGCGGAAGATATGATAATTTGTCTGCAAGTTTGGGCGGTCCTGATTTGCCGGCAACAGGTTTTGGGATTGGTTTCGAAAGAATAGTTAAATTACTTCAAAGATCTAATTTTAGTAAAAATAAACAAAAAATTAAAATTTATATTGCGTATCTGAGTGAGAATGCTAAATTTGTTGCAGCTGCTATTGTTTCGGAATTACGTGATTTGGGTATAAAAGCTGATTTTGATATTGTCGGCAGGGGTATTAAATCGCAAATGAAATATGCAAATAAATTAGATTATAATTTTGTAGCAGTTATTGGTGATGGTGAGTTAAATAAAAATATTATAAATCTTAAAAATATGCAAAATAGCAAAGAGATAAGTTTTAATCTTGATACTTTTAGTAAAGATATCTATAATTATTTAAAAAAATCTTTTAATAAGTCAGAATTTGATATTTTAAATTCTTGATTATTTAAATAATCTAAAATTTTTGCTGGGGTTTTAAATTCAAATTTTATTTTGTATGCAACTAATTTTTGGTATTTATTTTTATTATTTTTATTATTGTTAAATTTGCCATATTTTTTGTCGCCTACTATAGGTAACCCAATCGAAGCCAGGTGTGCTCTTATTTGGTGCGGGCGTCCAGTTAATAATTCTATATTTAATAAACTAATTCCGTTTTTGTAACTTTCCAATTTATATTTAGTTTTTATAAATCTTGAATTCTCTGAATTTTTTTTTGATATAAAAACTTTATTTTTTTCAGAATTTTTAATTAAAAATCCAGTTATAGTTTCTTCGTTTTTTTGAGGCTTGCCATAAACTAGGCATTTGTAATATTTTTTTATTTCTCGATTTTTAATTTTTTCATTTAATTCTTTTAAACTTTTAAGATTTTTGGCTGCTAATATTATGCCTTCGGTGTTTCTATCGATTCTATTTGCCAGAGCAGGGGAGAATATATTTTCATTTTTAATGTCAAATTCATTTTTTTCGTATAAATATTTCTTAATTCGATTTATCAAACAGTCAATTTTTTGATTTTTATCAGGATGACATACCAACCCAGACGGTTTATTTATTATTAAAATATTATCATCTTCATAAATTATATTTAAATTAGAATTAGCAATTAAAAATCCTTGACTTATATTTTTAACTTCTATTAATTTATCTGTTAAGTAAATATTTATACTATCGCCTAATAAAAGACGATAATTAATTTCTGATTTTTTATTATTTACTTTTATTTTTTTTTTGCGTACAAGTTTACAAATCAAAGACTTTGTTAATTTTGGCAAACAAGACATCAAAAAACTATCAAGTCTTTTACCAACATCGTTTTGGGTAATTTTTAATATTTTCATTGATATATTACTGCCATATCTTCAGTAGCGTAAACCCTTGATTTTTCTGGACTTAATTCACTATTTTTTCCAAATACTATTTCTTTTTCTTCAGAATTTTCTATATTCTTGTTAATTTTGTATGTAAGCTCATTGAGTTTTGCTTGCCCAAAAAGAAAACAGAAAATTCCGCCGCAAATTACCGAAAATGTCGAAAAACTAATGCAAAAAGTTATTAACTTTCTTTTTAATTCATTTGCTCTTTTAATTTTTTTTAATTTAATTACTTTTTTGCGTTTTTTTTCAAAACTTTTTTGTTCAAAATTTTGATTAATTTTTCGAGCTGTATTATCGTTTTTGTACATAAAATTCTTCCATTTTTTTAAAATTCTAGACTTTTTCACACACCCTAAGCTTAGCACTTTTACTTCTGGGATTAATCTCTACTTCACTGCCACTGGCAGTAATAGCTTTTTTATTTATTATAACTGCTTCTTGTCTTTTTTTGCAAACGCAAATAGGGGAGACGCTCGGACATATGCAATTCTTTTCCCAAAATTTCATTTTTTGTTTTACAATCCTGTCTTCTAACGAATGAAAAGACAAAACTGCAAGTCTTCCGCCTGTACTTAGCAATTTTATACAATTATCAAGTGCGATGTCAAGATTTTCTAGTTCTTTATTTACGAAAATTCGTATAGCCTGGAATGTTTTTTTTGCCGGATGGCCTGAAAATCGCTTTGGGACAACATTTTGAATAATATCTACAAGTTCGAGTGTAGTCTCTATTTTTTTTATTTTTCTTTTTCTGCATATTGCTTTTGCGATTAATTTTGCAAATTTTTCTTCTCCGAATTGCCAAATAATATTCGATAATTTATTTTCTTCAGTAAAATTAACTATATCGTAGGCACTTTTGCCATTTTGACCCATGCGCATGTCTAGATACGCATCGTGCATATATGAAAAACCTCGAGAGGCGCAATCAATCTGGTGCGACGAAACTCCTAAATCCATGCAAATTCCGTTGACTTTATTTATTTTTGATTTTTTTAAAATTTCAGGGATTTCAATAAAATTACAATTAAAAATCTGAATTCTTTTTTTATTTTCTAGTTCTTTTGCAAATTTTTTTTTGCAATATTCAATCGCGTCTTTATCAATATCGATCGCTATAATCTTGCCATTATTATCAAGCTTTTTAATAATATTCTCCGAAAGTCCACCACCACCCAAAGTAGCGTCGATGTATACTCCGCTACTTTTTATATTTAAAAAATTTATTGTTTCGTTTAACATTACTGTTTTGTGATAATTTATTTTCATTACTTACTTATTGATATTTATTTCCGATTCGTCTCCACTTAATTCTTTTTTGAAATTTTCTAATGCTTGTTTAAATTCTTCGTTTGTCAACAAATTTCCTTCGTCTGCATGTTGTTCCAACAATTCACGCATTTGTTTTATATAGCCAAATTTTTCAGTAACTTCCTTCACATTATTTTCCCAATCATCTATTTTTTTAACCAATTTTTCATCTATACCAAGCTCTTTGTCTATCCGATCAAGCGTCGTATCTGGCAATTTAAAAAATACCCGCTTTTGCGCAATTTTTCGAGCAATCATTCTTTGCATAACTTTTTATACTGTTGCACATTCACTGTACATCGTACAAACGTACTTTCTGATTGTAATATCATAAAAAAAATAAAAAATCAATTGCTTTTTGTAAAAAAAAATTATAATCAAGTCAAGAATAAAATTAGTAGATTTCTTTTATTTTCTCCATCATACTATCATAATCTAACTTAAACTCTTTTAATTGCTCAAACATAGTTGCATGTTTTACGAAATTATTTACTGCAATTGGCATAAATTTGCCTTTGAAATTATATTTTAAAAGTTCAAATCCGAATTTTTCTGCAACAGAATTATTAATATAAGATTCTTCGAAAAATATTATATTTTTATATTCGCGTGATTTAATAATCGCTTGGTTATCTAACGGAATAATTTTATTTAATTTTAACAAACTTATTTTGTCTGAAAATTCTTGAAAAATTTTGGCTGCGCAAGAAAAAATTCGACCGTATGTAATTATTAATATATTTTTATTTTCGCCGTAAAAATCGAAGTTATTAAAATTTTTATTTAGCCAGTCAGGCTTAAAAAACTCAGTGCCTTTGGGGTATCTTACAGCTGTAAAATTATTAGATTTTATAGCCAAATCAAGAGAAATTTTTAATTCGTCAAAAAACGATGGGGAATAGCAGACAATATTCGGTACGGAATTCAAAATCGATACATCAAAAATGCCTTGATGAGATTCACCGTCTTCGCCAACGAATCCCGCACGGTCGATTGCGAGTATAATTTTTAATTTTTGCATAGAAACGTCATGTATTAACTGGTCAAAACTTCTTTGCAAAAAACTTGAATATACTGCAAAAATTGGCGTATAGCCACCGGCTGCTAAGCCTGCTGCAAAAGTCACTGCATGAGATTCAGCAATTCCAACGTCTTTAAACTGCTTTGGAAATTTTTTAGCAAATTCTGAAAGTCCGGTGCCATCGCTCATCGCGGCTGTTATTGCGTAAATTTTTTGATTTTTACTTGCTAAATCACATAAATATTCGCCAAAAATATCAGAAAAAGTTTTTTGTTTATTTTTTAAATAATCACCTGTTTTAATATCAAATCTCGAAATCCCATGAAATTTATCTGGCTTAATTTCAGCAAATTTATAGCCTTTGCCTTTTTTAGTCACGATATGAATCAAAACCGGTTTATTGCACTTTTTTGCGACATTCATGACTTTTATCATGGCATGAATATCATGCCCGTCAATAGGTCCGTAATATTTAAAGCCCAAATTTTCAAACAGACTGCCTGTTTGAAATAATAAATTTCTTAATTTAATATTTAAATTTGAAAAAAAATTGTCTATCTTTTTGCCTGAATTTGGTATTTTATTTAATATTTTTTTGACAATATTTTTAGTATTTAAATATATATTATTTGTTCTGATTTTTGAAAGATATTTCGAAATAGCACCGACATTTTTTGAAATCGACATCGAATTATCGTTTAAAATTATAATTAAATTATTTGCGCTCGAAGCATTATTAAGACCTTCATATGCAAGCCCGCATGTCATCGAGCCGTCGCCGATAAATACTATTACTTTTCCGTCTTGTTTAAAATTAAGTTTGAATTCTGAAATGCCCAGCGCCAAAGATACAGAATTTCCACTGTGGCCAGATTTAAATTTATCATAATCAGACTCTTCGTAATTTGTAAAACCCGAAAGACCAGATTTTTGCCTGATACTATAAATTTTATCTTTTCTGCCGGTTAGAATTTTATAAGCGTAGCACTGATGACCTACGTCCCAAATTATAGAATTTTTTTTTTCTCCAAAGACTTTTAAAAGTGCAATAGTTGCTTCTACTACTCCCAAATTTGACGAAAGATGACCGCCGTTTTGTGATACGACTGAAATAATTTCTGTTCTTAATTCCTGCGCAAGAGCTTCTAAATTATTAATATTTTTTAAATCTTCAGGAGAAAATATGCTGTCTAGAATTTTCATAAAAAACTCGAATATTTAAATATTAATTTTTTTTGCGATTTTTAATAGCATTTGAAACTTTATTAATTAATTCTGGTGCCATTGCTATAAGTCTATCAAGAGCACCACTGAAAGATTCTACTTGTAAAAAAGTTACATTCTCGTTATTTATTACCAAAAATCCGACTGGAGAAATCGAAACACCGGTTCCGCAGGCTCCGCCAAAAAACGGATTGCCTGATTCTAATTTGTTTTGAAAATCAGAACCGCCTGTTCCCAGACCATAAGAAATTTTAGAAATCGGAATAACTGATACTTTTTCATTTATTTTTATAGCGCTTCCCACAACTGAATTTACATCTACCATACTTTTAATTTTGCCAATAGTTTCGCTCATTATATCTTTAATTTTATCTGACATTTTAGACCTCTTTTTGTAAAAAAATAAGCGCAAATATAAAAATCACGAACATAAATATGTATTATTTACATGATAAATAAAATTTTGATAAATGTCAAAATAAGTGACAAAAGTGTACAATTTGGATTTTTTTAAATAATATTTGTGAAAACATGCTCATAAATATTGATTTGTTGAATATTTTGCGTTACATTATCGTCGATATTTGTTGATTAGCTTAAAAAATGGGTAAGGGGATATCTATGATTGAAATTTTGAGAAAAATTTTTACGTTATTGTTTGTTGCTCTAGTTATAGGCTTAGGTTTTAGTATCTTAATTGGACCTGCGTTTGCGTTGTGTTCTTATTTAGGTAATTGGGGACGTGCATTTAATAACTTGCTAACTGGTGCGCTTATAGGATACATAACTGGTGTGGTAGTAGGCAGTGCTTGGTTTTTAGTTAAAGAATTTAAAAAATAAATACGTATTCTTCCAGTGTCACTGGAGGCATGTCAATTTTTCTAAATTAATAAAGTGCTGGAGAAAATATCTATTTTTTTTAGTTATGCTTGCAAAAAACACTTGATTTTTTATTTTTTTTATGATACAAAAAGTACGTACGTTTGTACGTTTGTACGTTTGTACGTTTGTACGTTTGTACGTTTGTACGTTTGTACGTTTGTACAGTGAATTTGCGACAGTATAAAAAGTGCGAATGCACAGGTAGTAGCACTTTTTAGTGCTTGTTACATTTTTATTTTATTAAAATTTTATATATAGAGGTGTTGTTTATGTCTAAGTTTTCTAGTCGTGCAAAATTTTTGTCAATTTTAGCAGCCGCAACTGCTGTTGGTAAGACTGGTGCTGGAGCCACTACTATTCCGGATCATAAGTATATTCCAGCAAGCTCTGAAGCTCAAAAGGCAGCAAGGTTGGAATTAAATGCAAATAGAAATAATCTGTATGTCACCAAAGGCCCGAGATTTTCTATTGATCCAAATTCTGTCGCAATAGGTGCTGTGAGTGCCACGGCCTTGGGTGCTGCAGGGCTTTTGATTAAGAATTTATTTTTTAACGAGTCTCGAGACGCTGTCAATTTTGTTATTGAAAACTTGAAAAAGTCGAAATGTAATGGTATTGCTTTTGTGGTTACTCCCTTCGGTACGTTGCCTGTGACTGAAAGGTTATTACCGGTTTTGAAAAGTAGTTTTGAAAGCTATGGATCTAATGCTGAAAAGTTAGCTGTGGCTGCTGAAAAGTCAGCTGCGGATGCTAAAAAGTCAGCTGCGGATTTGCGTAAGTTGGTGCTTGGGTTCGTAGAAATTTGTCGGTCTTTGCCGCTAGGTCCGGTTGTTACGGAACCTGCTTTGGTGTCTGTATACGCAGGAAAAGATGGCAAAATTCATTGTGCGATTCATGATGGTGATTTCACGGAAGAAACACTTGAGCAGGCTTTTAAGAAGGAGGCACCAGAGGCTCAAAAAGATAAGCGAAAGGTTGCAATGTTTAAAGTTATAAAAGATATCTTCAATAGCAGGTTGGTAAAAGAAGTTTTGGTTGATGCAATTAATAAGAAAAATTATTACGTTACTGAACAGCCAATGAGTGAAGCTAATGAAATTGCGAAAGATTTTCTAGGCAAGGCAAAGAATTTCAGTAAGGGTGGTCAAGGTATGTTTGGTCAGGGTATATTTGGTCAAGGTATGTTTGATCAAGGTATGTTTGGTCAAGGTAAGTTTGATCAAGGTATAGGCAATATTGAATCTGACCAAATTTTGGATGAAGTAAATGAGGATGAAGGTGAACAATAAAAATAAAGTTTGATTTTGAGTTTATAGACGAAATTTGTGAAAAGAACTCGAAAAAAATTTTAAAAGCATTTAAAAATAATAAAGTAAGCGAGATTCATTTTGCAAATTCCACGGGTTATGGCTACGGAGATAGCGGTCGCGAGATTATAAACAACGTTTTTGCTGAATCTTTTGGTGCCGAAAGTGCGCTTGTGAGTTCTGGCTTTGTAAGTGGCACGCACGCGATAGCGACGGCTATTTTCGGGCTTTTGCGCCCGCAAGATACGATTTTATTTATTACGGGCAAGCCGTATGACACTCTTGAAAAATTAATAAACGGCGAAAATTCTTGTTCGTTAAAAGATTTTAATATTGCTACTCAAATTTGTGATTTTTTGAATAATAATATTGAAATTTTTTTGGGTAATAATCCAAAAGTTGTTTACATACAGCGTTCGATGGGTTATAATTTAAGAAAATCTTTAAAAATTTGCGATATTGAAAATTTAATAAAAAAAATACGAAAAATCTCACCCACAAGTATTATTTTAGTTGATAATTGCTACGGCGAATTTGTTCAAAAGCAGGAGCCGACTGAAGTAGGTGCCGATTTAATCGTAGGTTCGCTTATAAAAAATCCCGGCGCAGGAATTGCGCCCTCTGGGGGATATATAGCCGGTAAAAAAAATTTGGTTGAGCTTTGTGAACAAAGATTTTTAGCCCCTGGGCTTAAAAATATGGGAGCTACGCATTTTAATCGCGAAATTCTGATGGGTTTATTTTATGCGCCACTGGCAGTCAGAGAAGCACTCAAGACTGCGAATTTTGCATCTAAAATTTTCAAGCAAGCAGGTTTTGAAGTTTTGCCGGGTCCAGACGAAGAACGTGCAGACATAATAACTGCAATAAATTTAAAAAGCGAAGAAAATTTAAAAATTTTTTGCAAATGCATACAAAACAATTCTCCGGTAGATTCGTTTGTGACTCCAGAGCCTTGGGAAATGCCAGGTTACGATCACAAAATAATAATGGCTTCCGGAGGATTTATTTCCGGCTCTTCGATAGAACTATCGGCCGATGCGCCATTAAAAGAGCCGTATACAGTATGGCTCCAGGGCGGCACCAATTTTTATCTGGCAAAATATGCTTTGATTAATGCACTGGAATTAATTTTAAAAAGATAACAGTAGTTATTTTTGACAAATTATTTTTTTAATTATATAATTATAAGCGATATTGCGTTGTATTAATTTTTTGTTTTAAAAATATAGGGGTGGAATTTTTATGGTAAAATTTAGTAAAAAAAAATTAGCAATGTTACTTGCAGTTACATCTGTTTTTGATGGCAAAACTTCTGGGGTTGAAGAAATTAAGTTAGCAAAAACTTTTAGTGCATTGCCTGTTGAGGAAAAATATCAACCAAAAAATTTGACGAAATTCGAAAGTATAGAAGATTTAAAAAAATATTTTATTGCGAGCGGTTGTGCCGTAGGAACTGGCGCTTCTATTTTTGGTATTATCAAACTTATTAATTATTTTAATAATAAAAAAATTATAGACAAACAAAGTAATTTGAACAAATTAATCGGTGTGGACGATAATGATGAAATTAACAAAAGTGACATTCTATCCGATGAACTTTTGATGAGATATCTTGAAGCGCCGGTGATTCCCAAAAGTATTATAAGAATCGCGTCAAATATTAAAGGCGGCATATATTTTAGTGATTTTAGTAAAGCCACATATAAAAACGATGAATTAGCAAGATACCATGGTTACCCATATAAAAGCGATGAAAAAAGAACAGAGCTTGAAAAAGATATCGATAAATTGGTCGATGGCGGATTTATGCATTTAAAATATACGACAGAGGAGCAACTTGATCGTTTGCTTGCAACTGTAAAAAATAATTCAGAATTTGTTAAAATGCCTCGCGCGCGTTTTTATAGTGGTGGAGAAAATGACGAAAAAAATGTACCTGGGACTGATTTTTTCAAGTATAAAAGCGCTGAAAACTCGATGGCAGTCGTTTGCAGTCAGTATAATGCTTTGGAATCAGGCGATGATGTTTTTTCATCGTTGCTTAATTGGTTTGGCGATGATACGCAAGGGCCAAGAATGTCATTGAGTGCGTATTTGTATGCTATGTTACGTATATTATCATATCTTAAAAATAAATTAAACGATGCTATTGATAATGTTTTGGGTAAAGAACTGATGAATTTGCCCGTGAGCGTTGGCCATGTACTTTACCAACACGGATATCTCAATTTGGCTCGTGCTTATCGTTATCGTTCTAATTTATTTAATGAAACTAATTGGCAAGCCCTGGTGGGTGCTGTGAAAAAAAATATTTCCAATTTTAAACTAAATTTTCAATGGGTTCTTTGTAACGACGGCACACCTATGATTCAAGTTTTCGCAGCTGCCCCTTGTATGCAGGGGATGTATGAATGGTGGAATGGAAAAGATGCAAAGAGGATAATGGAGTTATGCAACCCGATTTGTATGACTATTCAAGTTCATCAGATGAAAATGATAGGTAAATTAGCTAAATTAATACGTATAGTATCTGGAAAACCGTTTGCACTCCATGTTTGGCTCCCCGGGGGTCGTTCGTTTGCAAATCACCCTGATGTTCTTCAAGTAGCTGCTGAAGCACTTATAGATGAAGTTCGCGATGTTGACATTGATGTATACTTTCATAACAGAACACCTGGTGATCCTTTGGAAAAGGCCTTGAAAGCAAAGGGAGTTGAATACAAAATAATAAATGGTTTGGAATTAAAATAATTGCTATTCTTTAATAGGCTTCGTGCACAGGCACTGCTAAAAAAGATAGATATTTTCTCCGGCACCGCCGGAGAAAGTGATTTGGTTCTTTTACTATATCTATTTATACATGAAGATAATGTTCTATGAATTTTTATCACTTCTATTCATTTTGGCAATGCCCATGCACATATGTTAATTGATTTGTTAGTTAATTTGCAAATATTAAATTTTATTGCTTGCTTGAAATTAATTTTTAGTAAATGAATATAAAAACTTACAAATTTTTTCGCATGCATTATTATTTTCTGGTATTATTTTTTCGTTTGAATTTAATAATCTGGATATTTCAGAATCTAATTTTTGGACAGTAAAATTTTTTTCTTCTATAACTGAAGCAGTAAATTTTTTTGAATATGCAATTGCATTCAAAACCTGATGATTATTAGTTACATTTGGGGACGGAATTAATATAGCAGGTTTGCCTAGAGTCGCCAATTCGCTTAGAGTCATAGCGCCGGCTCTGCATATAATTAAATCACAGGCAGCCATGCACACATCTATATTATCCAAGTATTCTTTTATATTTTTTAAGTCTGAATTACATAATTTTTTTTTGAAATTTTTATTATTTTTGCCATAACCGTGAATATGGTTATATTTTTTTGATTTTATAATCTCGAGCATAATATTATTAATAATTTCAGAGCCCAAGCTGCCGCCAAATGAGAGTATAACAGGTAAATTACTAGTTATGCCCAATTTTTTTTTGGCTTCGTTTTGATTTATGTTTAAAAAATTATTTTTTATAGGATTCCCTGTTATAATAAATTTATCTGTTCTTAAATATTTAGCCGCTAGTTTATTGCCTAGAAATACTGTTTGAGCATATTTTGACAAAAATTTACTTGTAAATCCCGGAACTGCATTTTGTTCTTGCAAAACAAACGGGATTTTCATTAAATAAGCTTGATATAAAAACGCCCCCATTACGTAGCCACCTGTTCCCAAGCAAATATCAGGCTTGAATTCTTTTAAAATTTTTTTAGATTCAAAAGAAGAAATAAATATATTTTTAATCGATATTATATTTTTTTTTATGCCCGAAAAATCAAATTTTCTTGAAAACCCCGAAACAGTTATGCCTCTAAAATCAAGTCCGGCTTTTTTTGCCATTTCTACTTCCATACCGGTTTTAGAGCCAACATATAAAATTTTCACGTCTTGATTATTTTTTTTTATGTATTCAGCGATATTAAGAGCAGGATTGATATGTCCAGAAGTACCTCCGCCTACTAAAATTATTCTCATATTTTCTCCGACAAGATATTAAATTATATTTATAGTACTTGAAATCTAAGTTTTTTCAATATTTGAGCCGCGCGAAATCGATAAAATTATTCCCATTTGTACTAAAAGCATCAAAAGCGAAGTCCCACCGTAGCTAAAAAACGGCAAGCTTATACCAGTATTTGGAATAGTATTCGTAACGACTGCGATGTTTAAAATCATTTGCATTCCGACTTGCATCGTGAGTCCGAGCCCTAAAAGAGTTCCGAATCTATCTTTGGCTCTTATCGAAATCACGATGCCTCTCCATATAAGAGTAGCAAAAAGAATTAAAATTATTACGGCGCCGATAAATCCCAGCTCTTCACAGACGACTGCAAATATAAAATCATTCTGCGGCTCAGGAATATAAAGATATTTTTGTCTTGAGTTGCCAAGTCCAAGACCAAATATTCCGCCGGAGCCTATTGCATAAAGGCCTTGTCTTGTTTGCCAAGTATCGACTCCCGAAGCAGAATCAAACGGATTCAGCCAGCCTGCAATTCGGCTGTTTGCGTATGTTAATTTATTGGTAAATAATACTAAATAGCCTAAAAATCCCAGCATTGGCGCCAAAACATAAGCAAACCATCTAAGTTTTATTCCGCCGATAAAAAGCATTATTGCTGCAAGCAAAATTACTATTACTGTACATGAAATATGCGGCTCCAGAGCCAAAAGTGCCGCAGACGGCAAGAATATAATCAAAAATGGCAAAATTCCGTATTTGAAAGTTCCCATTTTTTCAAAATTTTTGTCTATTAGCGTTGCAAAAGATAAAATTATCGCAAATTTTGTTATTTCAGACGGCTGAAATCCTATAGGGCCTAATTGAATCCATCGTCTGACGCCATTTATCGGCGGCATCGCCAAAACGAGTAATAATAATACAAAAGAAGTTATTAAAATTGGCAAATGCAATATTTTCAAGCTTTGATAATTAAGTTTCGAGACAAATAGCATTAAAACTAAGCCTACGATTGCAAAAATTGCTTGATTTCTTATAAAAAAAAAGCTGTCGCCTTTATGCAAATAAAACGCATTCGGATAGCTCGCCGAAAACATCATGACGAGTCCGATTGTTACTAATAATAAAACAAGAATCAAAAACGGCATATCAAGACCCGAACGTATTCCGAGTATTTTTATATTTCTTAAACTGAATTTTTTATTTTTTTTGAATTTTTGAGGCTTAATTTTTTCTTGTTTTTTTGGATTTTTTTTATTTAACATTTTTTCTCCTATTAATTAAAATATTAAATATTAAATATTTTAAATATTAAATTTGATTTATAGCAAGTAATAAAATCCCAATCGAGATAAAAAATAAAGTTGCTAACGAAAAAATCACACATATTTTTTTTTCTGAAAAGCCTATCATCTCAAAATGATGATGAATCGGACTCATTTTGAATAATCTTTTGCCTTTGGAAATTTTAAAATATAAGACTTGCAATATAACAGAAAACATTTCTAGTATGTAAGTCATTGAAAATAAAATTAAAAGCGAAATATTATTAAATATAAATCCCAGAGCGCAAATTAGTCCTCCTAAAAATAGCGAGCCCGTGTCGCCCATAAATACTTTTGCAGGATGAAAGTTCCAAAATAAAAATCCCAAACAGCCGCCGAACATTGCTGCCGAAATAAATCCCATGCCTTGCATATTAAATATTTTCGAAAGTAATATAAATCCAAACGCGACTGTCATACTTACGCTCCCGCAAAGACCGTCTACCCCATCGTTTAAATTCACAGCATTTACTATTCCTACGATTATTATTGCCGAAAATACCCAATAAAATAAATCTAAATTTATTTCTCCAAAAAACGGAATATTTATAAAAGTCTTTGCTGAGCCGCAGTAAAAATTTTCTGCCAAATAAACCGCGCCTAAAAACAAACTTGCCGTTATAAATTGCAAAATTAATTTCTGCTTGGCTCTCAGACCTAAATTTTTGCCGCGTTTGATTTTTATAAAATCGTCTATAAAGCCTATAATTGCAAACCCAAGTGCCATAATTAATCCTGATAATAATTTGATTATCATTAAGTCTGTTTCTAATTCTAAAATTTGGTTTTCTGAATTTATATATTTAAGAAAATACCATGGGATAAATATTGCGAGCGAAAATAAAATTCCAAATATAAATATTAGCCCGCCCATTGTGGGAGTCCCTTGCTTTTTTTGGTGCCAAAACGGACCTATTTTTAATATCGTCTGACCAAATTTGAATTTCTTTAAAACTGGCACCAGAATCTTGCCTAAAATTATTGTTATTAAACACGAAGCAAAAGAAATAAATGCCATATAAACGTCTAAAATCATAGTTTTTACCCTGTTATTTTTTTAATCTCTTAAATTATCGTTATGAACGACTACATTAACAGTCGTACCTTTCGGGACGTATTCAGAACCTGAAGGCGACTGTGTTTTTATTCTGTCTTCTTCGTTAGAAGAACCCGAAACAGAAATATTAAGTCCGGCAGATTCTGCTATTTTAATTGCATCTGATTTTTTCATACCTATAAAATTCGGCACTTTTACTTTGTTATTTTCAGAATCATTCTCAGAATTATTTTCTGTATAAATAACTACTGTTCCGTTTTGTGCAATTAAACTCCCTGCACTCGGCACTTGCGAAAGTACTTCTTCGCCTTTGCCTATTATAACAGGCTGAAGTCCAAGATTAATAATATTTATTTTGGCTTCTGAAGTTTTTTTACCTATCAAATTTGGGACTTCTATGCCATATTTTTTGCTTTCTTCTTCATTGTACTGCGGTTTTATTCCCATATACAGTAAAACTTCAGAAAAGAACAAGCCGCCAGACGGTGCAGCAACAACACTACCGTAATACTGACCGCCTTTGGGAGTATCTATACCAATAAGTATTAATATTTTCGGATCTTCGACTGGCGCAAAGCCGCAATAAGAAGACATATAATCTTTTTGCCCAGGTACCAAAAGTTTTTCTTTTTTTTCTGAAGTCCCGGTTTTTCCTGCGATTCTAAATCCGGGAACATATGCATTTTTTGCTCCGCCTGATATCGTATTTTGAGCCATCATGTCTGAAACTCTTTTGGCCGTTTCGCTTGAAATTACAGATCTTCTAATTTTTGTAGAAAAAGATTTTATTGTTTTGCCATCTTTATCTTTTATTTCTTTGACTATATGTGGTGTTACAAGATTACCGCCATTTGCAATCGCACATGCTGCTGTTGCCATACTAATCGGAGGTATACCAAAATTTTGACCTATAGATGCAACTGCTAAGTCTATAGGCTGCATATTTTCAAAAAAAACGTCTTTTGTCTCGCCCGGCAAATCTATTCCGGTTTTTTCGTGAAATCCGAACGCATTATAAAAATCAAAAAATTTCTCAGCGCCTATTTTTTGCCCCAGAGATATAAAAGCCGAATTACAAGATTTACATAAAGCTTCTTCAAAATTTAACGGCCCATGGCCAGATCTTTTATGGCATCTTATAATTCTGTCGCTGATTTTTATGCCGCCTGAGCAATTAAAATTTGAGTTTTCGTTCACAAGACCTAATTCTAATCCCATAGCAGCAACAATCATTTTGAAAACCGAACCCGGGTAATATAAACTGTTCACAACAGTATTATCCCATATTGCAGATAAAAGCTCAGATTTTTTTTTCGTTTTTTCTTCATTAGGCGTATTTTCTAAAATTTTTTTATCTTCATCACAAAGTTCAAACGGGTTATTCGGATCAAAGCTTGGATAAACTGCCAAAGCTAAAATCTCGCCAGTTTGGGGATCCATTGCTATAGCAAAACCGCCATTTCTGGCGTCATTTTTAGTTACAGCTTGTTTTAAACATCTTTCGGCTATTTTTTGAATATTACTATCGATGGTCAATACTAAACTATCGCCGTCTTTGGGCGGAATCATATGTTCATAATCATATGGCATGTCAGTGCCTATTGCATTTTTTGCGCTGACTAATTTTCCGTCTTCGCCTTTTAAAACTTTTTCGTATTTACTTTCAAGCCCCAATAATCCTTGGCCATCGTCTCCGGTAAATCCCAAAATATTCGAAGCTAAATTTCCCATAGGATAATATCTTTTATAATTTTCGATTAAACGAATCCCACTGGTTATATTATTTTTTGCTTTGAAATCTATAATTTTGTCTTTTAAATTACTATCGATTTTTTTCTTTATTATTTTATACGAAGATTTTTTTTTAGAAGCTTCTAAAATTTCTTCTTTTGGGATATCTAAAATTTCGCTTAGTCCTTGAGATATAATTTCACGTGTTTCGTCGTTTTTTATGTAATTAGGCTCTAAAACTGCGTCCCAAGCAGTAGCACTCTGCGCAAGCGGAACCATGTTTCTATCATAAATTATTCCTCGTTTGGCCGTAAGTTTAGTGCTCGCCAGCTGCTGGGAATTTGCCATCTTAAAAAGATAACGCGCATTTATTATTTGCAAATTTATAAGTCTTATTATTAAAATACTAAAAAATACGAAAATAATTATAATAGCCATCAAGAATATTCTTTTGCGCATTCTTATTGTACTTCCCCTGACCAAAACAATCTTCCTTTCATTATTTTTAATATTCTTTTATATATATTTACACATATAATACTAATGTATATTTTTTTAATAATCAAGTTATGCCTGTTCGTCTTTATTTAGTCGCGTTTAGTATAAAAACCAAGCCAGACTTAGTCTTTTTGACTGTTCTGGCTTGTTCTTACGAGTAATCTCAGCAGTTCAATTTATTTATTCCCCGTTTTATTATCAGTAGCCTCACAAATAACTTTTAAATTTTCAAATAGCTTTTCAAATAAAACTAAATATATCTTATTATTTTTACATTTTGTTTTAATTGCGCTTTGGAAATTTTCGAAATTTTTTGATGCCGAATTTTTTGTGTCATATCTTATGTCGAAACCATTGATAACATTAAGAGCATTTTTATATACTTGGCCATTACTTTCTTGTATCATTCTCTCTAAATTATTCGATACATTGCCCATAACTTCCATTTGAGTTTTGATTTTCTTGCTCAACGTTTCAAATAAACCTATATCCGGCATTGCATTACCTGTACCGTAATCAAGACCATAAGCAATTAAATTTCGTAAATGCATCAAAAACTCTGCTGCAGGATTATCAGTATACTTGCCCTGTAGTTTATTATCACCATTGTAAACATTCTTCTGAAGAGAGCCAAGTTCTTCTACATTTATTCCCAAGTATTTAGCAACTGCATCTAAAAATGCTCCTCTACCTCCATTTTGATAACCTGTAGCAGTTCCTATACTCTTAATCGCATTTAACGCAACAGAAACTTGATCTTCAGTACATACTTTCAAATTTCCGCCTTTTTTAAATTTACCGAAATTTGTTATATTTTCAAAAAATTTTTTTGCCTTATTCAGATTACTTTCGTTCCAGTTTTTTTCAACTTTTGGGGGTTCTTCTTTTTCGTTTTCTTTTTTTACAGGTTTCCCTTCTTTGATTTCTTCTTTTTCAGACTCCTCGTTTGTTACTTCTTTTTTAATTTCATTTTCATTAGTTTTTTCGTTGCCCTTAACTATTTTTTTTTTATTTCTAATCCCACACATATTTCATTTAAAAGTTCCTTATTATTCAAATCTGGTAAAGATTCTGCACCATGTTTCTTGAAAATACCAGTGAATTTATTCGTACCATATCCAAGACCATATGCAATCAAGTTGCGTAATCTTTGAACCAGTGCTGCACCCGGCATTTTATCATAAGGCGATTGCAAATTTGCTTTAGATTTACACAACAAATCTTGAACATTGTTCTCTGTAATACCACGTACTCCCAATCTGACAGCAACATCAGCCAAAAATTTTTTTCTACCATTACTAGGATCATAACTGCATTCATTTGTGTTTACTTCATCTTTTAATTCTTTACAAGTTGCTATCGCACCAATTGCAGCTTTAACTTCGTCTTCAGTCGTTAATTTTTTTTGTTGATCGACATTAGTTTTTATACTGCTTAATGCGTTTTGTACAGTTGCAATATTTGAAGATTGTTTGTCAGTAGGTTTCAAAATAAGATTTATAGCATCCGTAAATTTTTCTGCTATATTTTTGTCCAACTTTTCAACGGCAACAATAATTTTTTTGGTATTACTATGCAACTCATTTTTTTTGTCATTTAAAAGGTTTTCATCTTTAACTTCCAATTCTATACCAAATATTTTATTGATTTCATTCAAATTTTCAATTATGGCTCCTTCGTTGTCCATTTTTTTATTTGCTATCACATAATTAGCACGTGCTAATTTCAGGAAAGTTACTATATTTCCGTTGCTACTACCAACTAATTCCTCTACTTTTTTCTCTCCCTCGATTTCTGTTAATAACTCAGTAATTTTTTTAATAATATCATCATCGTCCTTATTATCATAGTATTCTTTAATTCCTAAAATATCAAAGAATTTTTTGTAATCTTCTGGTTTACGATTTTTGCTTTGAAAAATTTTTGAAGCTGTAATTCTAGCACTATTTTTAATATTAGATTTCACAGTTTCTTGAGTAACATTAAATACATATTGGACATTTTCTAATAAATTTTTATCAAGATCATTAACGACTTCATTCATATACATAAATCCCTTACTGCTTGCGTAATTTGAATTTTCATCTGGCGAGATAGCCAATTCGTGTGCACCACTTGACGTTGCATTACCACAATTAAAAAATTCAGCTACTTTACTTACATCGTTTGTTTTTAATTTATCTTTGAAATTCGTTTTTGCTACGTCTTTAGATAATTTTTCATCTTCAGCAGCAGCAAAATCCCACCACATACGCCAAGGCCTGTTTACTTCCTCACCAAATTTCTTTATACGTCTTGCAAGTGAACTTTTGCTTGCTTTACCTATATCATCTGGTTTTATATAATTACTAAACGCTGTTTTCAAAGATTTCCAGCCACTTTTAATTTTATTTAGAATTCCATCTCCTTTTATTTTACCTTTGCCTGTACGTTTGAGTTCGAAATTGCTTTCGCTAGTAATATTTGTGTAATTTCTAGCTTGTGCCGCAGATTGAAATATTCTTTGGTAGTGTGGGCTTGAACTAAACATTGTACCGATTGCAATTGACCAATTCGGGAATTTTTCTATAAATTTTTCTGCACCTTTCAAATTGTTTCTATAAGCTTTTATGATTATATCATCGTAGCTCTCTTTCTTATTATTTTCATCTAATTTTCCAATAAGAGTGCCTAAGTCTTCTGTTGCTTCTACTAAATCTTTTTCCGCTTTGCGTAATTTGTTTTTAGCCGCATTTTTATTTTTTTCAATACTTTTCCATAAAGCTTCAATACCTTTATATTTATTCAAGAAGTCGTTTAGTGATTGTTCACTTTTCTCCAATCTTTTGCCCTTTTTTGATTCTGATTTTAATTCTAAATCTTTACTGTTATTCATAAAATATCACCGTCCTTATTTTTTATTGACTGACAGAATTAAGATTTTTTATAATTTTTTTATTGTTTCCATCAGCCTATGTATTAATTATAGTACAAATTCGACAAAAGTCAATAGTTTTTTTCATATTTTTTGTGAAAAACCACGAAAATTTACAAAAATCACCCAATTCAAAGTCATTAAAATATTTTTCCAGCCATATAATCAAAGGGGTGAAGCAAAAGTGCAAAAAGTTGAGATTTTAGCAAAATTTTTTGGCGATTGTGATAAAATTTCAGAAGAAATTGGCTGTAAAAACGAAATTTTATGTAATAATTTTGCAATTTTTAGTATTTCTGCTGATCAAATAAAAAAAATAAAAAATATAAAAAATCACCCGCAGATTTTGCAGTCAGAATTTTCACATAAAATTTTTCACGAATTTACTGAAAATACTTCGAATTTAAACGCAGTTTGTAAAGAAAATTTGAATAACCCGCCTGAAAATTTGACTGGTAAAGGCGTAATAATAGCAATTTTAGATTCCGGAATAGATTTCAGGCATCCGGATTTTATCGACGAAAATAATAACAGCAGAATTTTATATATTTGGGATCAAAACGAACCCGGGAATGCACCTGATAATTTTGATTTTGGCACAGAATATTCGAATAGCCAAATAAACATGGCAATAAATAACGAACTTGAATTGCCTTTTATAGATTTTGACGGTCACGGCACTGCAGTTGCGGGAATCGCCGCCGGAAACGGCAGAGCTTCAAACGGAAGAAACACAGGAATTGCCTCGCAAAGCAGTATAATAGCCGTAAAATTGCTTTCGAGCGGCGATTATTTTGCTACGAGTATGGCAAATCTTGCAAGAGCTGTCAAATATGTTTTAAATAAGCAAGAAAAATTGCAAATGCCTGTAGTTATAAATATAAGTTACGGTACAAATCAAGGCGCTCACGACGGTCAGAGTGTTTTTGAGCAATATCTTGATAATATCAGCGAAAACAAAAATATCTCGATAGTAGTCGCAACCGGCAACGAGGGCTCTGCAAGGCATCATTTTAGAGCACAAATTAAGACTGGCGATATTTTAAATATCGAATTTATTATAAAAACGAATTTTGATGAATTTAATCTTATGTTTATTAATTCTTTTTATGATTTGATTGATTTTCAAATAATAAGTTCG
>JAGBNX010000050.1 GCA_017634155.1 Clostridia bacterium
TATGAATCGTCTTCTTCGTCATTACCTTGCTCGCTTTGCTCGTAAAACTTATTGTTGGTCTCGTTCTCTTTCTATGATTTCTTTTTCTGTTTCTTTATTTGCTTTCTTTTACTAGCTTTTCTATATATTTTGGCAATACCAGTAAAACAAGTCTGTTGACATTATTTTTTTTATATTTTACGACAAGACATATTATATTTCAGGAGGTGGAATGATTTTTAAAAATTTTTATTTTTCGGCTTACTTTTGAAATATGGAGCTTGGGTATTACATTATTAAAATATCGAATTATAAATTAAAGGAGATTGTTGAATATGAATAAAAAATTTCAAAAAACGTTATCTGTTGCTTTGCCAATGTTTTTTTCCACAAATAATTTGTCATTTGCAATGGATTTTAATTGGCCTAAATTTGGGAATTTTGCTCATTTGAATAAAGAAGCGAATAATAAAAATAATATTACTCTTGACTCATACATTAACGAAAACTTGGTATATAGCCCTTTTAGTTTAAGAGCTGCGTTGATAACGGCCGCTAATGGTACTTCGGATTCGAATGTCAGGTACGATGTTGCGCAGTATATGGGGTTTAAATCTTTAGAAAATGCCAATAGCTGGTTAGAAAAAATTACTAATAAAAAAATTGATGGCGTTAATATCGCTAATTCCATGTGGTTAAGTGAGAAACTATTAAATAATAATTATCTTGATAATATGCTTAACTTTACAGGATTTATCGTCGACAAACTAAAAGCTCATTGTGATTTTATCAGTACCAATGACGGACATGATGTAATAAATAATTGGGTTAAAGATAAAACAAAGGGTAAAATTCCGAGTATTTTTGATAAATTAGATCCCGAAACTCTTTTAGTTTTGGTAAATACCGTATATTTTAATTCTAAATTTGTTAAAGAATTCGAAGATACAGGTTCGATAGAGTTCAAAGGGATTGATAAAACGACTAAAAACGTTCCAACTATTAAAGATGCATATGAAAGTGCTAGAAGTTGTGATTACTGTGCAACAAATGATTACCAAGCTGTACGTATTCCTTTCGAAGAAAACGGTTGTTATTTGTACATGGTATTACCAAAAACAAATAGTGAGTTTGATAAAGTAAAAAATGTAGATACTAAAGAATTAGCTAAGAATATGAAATCTAGAAATGTGCACTTGGAAATTCCAAGATTCAGAATTGAATCTTCGTTAACTTTGAATGATTATTGTAATAGTAATAATTTATTGCAAACTCTCATGGATGCCAAGTTAGATAATATTCACCCCAATGCTAAAATAAGTAAAATAGTACAAAAAGTTGTTTTTGAAATTACTCCCGAAGGCGTTGAAGCTGCCGCAGCATCAGGTGATATGTTTGTACAAGAATGTTGTCAGGCACAACCTGAAGTTAAGATGGTATTTGATCATGCTTTTATTGGATTTATAGCTGATAAAGACAACAATGTTTTGTTTAAAGTTAACATGAAAAATTATGAACAAGATAATTATTACGAAAGCTATCATGATAAAAACGGTAAAAATTATGAACAAGATAATTATTATGATAAAAACGATGCTTCATCCGAATTTAACGTGTGTCAAGAAGACGAAGATAATTATTGCGAAGACGAATGACAAAAACGATCATTACGAAGGCGATTTTAGTTAAAAGTGATTGAATTTTAATTTAAGCATTTTCAAAATACCGGCATTGCCGGGTATTATTTTTTATTTATAAAAATTTTTTTGAAATTAGTATTCTTTACAAAAAAAATTAAATAAACATTCTCTTCGGAAGAGCCGGAGAGAATATTTTTAATTTGAAATAAAATTATTCCGGAAATTCTAAAAACTTATTCATCGGGTTTGACGTTACCGATTATTGCTTCTTCAGGTCTGACGTTACCGATTATTGCTTCTTCAGGTCTGACGTTACCGATTATTGCTTCTTCTTCCTCTTCGCTTACAAATCCAGATTCTATAAATCTGACTAACTTGTCAACGGCTTCTTTTTCGTCTACACCATTACCGGTGATAGTTATACTACTATCTTTTGGCAATGCCAGCGAAAGAATCCCCAAGAGACTTTTAGCATTCGCTCTTTTATCTTCATATTCGATAAATAAAGTACTTTTAAAATTATTTGCGATTTGAATAAATTTAGTTGCCGATTTGCCGTATAATCCGGCTTCGTTTATAATCGAAGTCTTTTTTGAATACATAACATCTCCCCCTTTATGACCAAATGCCAATACATACTCGGAAGTATATAATTAATTTTGAAAAACGTCAAGATTTCAAAATTTATTGGTATTGCTAAAAAAAAATAGATAATTTTCTCCGGCGAGAGCGCTGCTGTTTTAATTTCCAAGTTTCGAAAAAAATTTATTATATTTAGTAACGCCAAATTTATCTTAGTTCACAAAAGAAAGAATTTTATAAATAATCTAAGATATTTTTTCCATTTCAAGTTTTAGTCTATTTATTATTTTTTTTTCTAAACGAGAAATATATGATTGCGAAATTCCCAAAGAATCCGCGACTTCTTTCTGTGTGAGCTCTTTTTTGCCAAAAAGTCCAAAACGAAGTTCTATTATTATTTTTTCCCGTTTTGATAATTTATTCACTACGTCTATTAAAATTTTATTTTCTGCTTCTTGATCGAGTTTTATATTTAACTCGTCTGAATCTGTTCCCAAAACGTCTGAAAGCGCGAGTTCGTTGCCGTCAGAATCAGTATTTATAGGCTCTTCTATCGAAACTTCGCCTTTTGTTTGCGAAATTTTTCTCAAATACATAAGAATTTCGTTTTCTATACATCTTGAAGCATAAGTTGCAAGTTTTATATTTTTTTCCGGACAAAAAGTCTTAACAGCTTTTATTAAGCCTATAGTTCCAATCGAAATCAAATCTTCAAGATTCGAAAAACCGTATTCGAATTTTTTTGCTATAAAAACTACTAGGCGCAAATTACGTACTACTAAAATTTCGCGATTAGTTAGCTCTCCTGAAATAATTTTTTGCATAATTTCTTCTTCTTCTTTTTTAGAAAGCGGCGGCGGTAAAACTTCTGGACCGTTTATATAAAATATTTTCTTTTTGAATTTTTTTATTATTTTTAAATATAATTTATAAAATTTAAATAAAAAATTATTAAAATATTTTTTGAAATTCATATTAGTACCCTGTTTATTAATTATATAATTATTATTTAATTATTTATTTAATTATTTAAAATTTCCGGACTCACTAAGCAATTATTCAAATTTTTTTCTTCACAAATTCCTATGTAAACTTCTTTTTCAAAATATTTTCCTTCGGGAGTCTTAATTTTAACAAAATCTGGCTTAAAACCTAAAATAAATCCAGAGTCTGAAACCCCGCAAAACGGAATTAATCTAAATTTCGTATTAATTTTATTATTTTTATCAAATATATTTTCGTCAAAAATATTTTTCACGTCTTTTTTTCTTACTAAAATTACCGGCAAATTCGAAAAAGGCTCTTTTAAATTATTACCAGTATCAAGCATAGCATCAAATTCTGTATTTTTATTATCAAATTTTACAAAAACATGACAGTATAATTCTTTACAAATATGCTTGCCTAAAAATCTATTTATAAATTCAAGAATAAAATAAGCTATAACCGTAGAAAAAATTAAAACTAAAGGCGATATATTAAAATAAACTATGCCGTTATTAAAAGCCATGCTTTTAGGCCTAAAATTGAACCACAAGACAAAATTTAAACCAGAAAACAAAAAATTCATCAAGCAAAAACAAGTAATTAGTTTTAAAAAATTAAAATTTTTAAATCCAAAAGACACCCCGATTATTAAAATCGCCATTAAAATTTTTATAATTAAAGAAAAAAATAAATTCTGTTCCGGCAAAAATATATAAAGTGAAAAAATGGCCCCTACGCACGCGCCCAAAACTAGCTTTAATCTTTTTGGCTTGAGATATAAAAACTTGGCAACTGACAGCAATATAAAATAATTTACAAATAAATTAAGTGCCAATAATATATCTAGATATATTATGCGTTCTAATGAATTCACCTCTTAGAAAGATTCTGATATTATTTTTAAACAAAAAAACGCAGATTTTTGTCAAATTTTGGCACTTGATAAAAAAATACGAATATTTTTATGTTTTATAATACAAGTATTTGAGAAGGCATTGCTAAGAAAGATAGATATTTTCTCCGGCAACGTCGAGAATTTTTTCAATACCAATTATCAACTTCGAAATAAGTTTAATACCATGCTTAAGGCATTGCCAAAATGAATAGAAGTGATAAAAATTCATAGAACATTATCCTCATATATAAATAGATATAGTAAAAGGACCAAATCACTTTCTCCGGTGGCGCCGGAGAAAGTATCTATCTTTTTTAGCAAGGCCATGCTTAAAATCGAAATTGACTTTTTTTATTTTATGTAATAGAATCGTGTCAACGGTTTCGGTGATGTTTTTTTTATGATTTATGT
Organism: Clostridia bacterium; assembly: GCA_017634155.1. Classification (GTDB taxonomy): domain Bacteria; phylum Bacillota; class Clostridia; order Oscillospirales; family Acutalibacteraceae; genus Improbicoccus. Next base: position 4,495 of record JAGBNX010000050.1, read on the forward strand.
AATTCGCTTTTGTACATAAATAACTTGTAGATAATTTTTGGAGGTATTTTTTTTGAATAAAACAAATAATATGGGTCCCAAAAAGACTGAACAAAATAATATGAATATAATTCCTGTTAAGAATCGTGTGTCTGTGCCAAAGAAATATCCCACCAAGTTTTCGCCACTTGCAAAGCAGGTTGTAAAAATAATATTCTTGGGCGGACTTAATCAAATCGGTAAAAATATGACTGCAATAGAATTCGGCGGAGATATTATTATAATCGATTGTGGCACGGCGTTCCCGGATGGCGAAATGCCCGGGGTAGATCTTGTTATACCTGATTTTTCTTATATCGAAGCTAATAAACAAAAAATAAAGGCTTTGATAGTAACACACGGTCACGAAGATCACATAGGTGCAGTGCCGTATTTAATAAAAAAATTAAATATTCCTGTGTATGCGACTCCGTTTACGACTGGCCTGATAACTTATAAACTAAAAGAACATAAATTACTTGGGAATTCCAAGCTTTTTAAATTCAGAGCGGGCCAGAATTTTAATATCGGAATTTTTAATATAGAATTCGTGCATATAAATCATTCGATACCTGATGCTGTGGCTCTTGTTATTTCGACACCGATTGGCAAAATAGTTCACACGGGAGATTTTAAAATCGATTTTACTCCTGCAAAAGGTCAAATGATAAATCTTGCAAGATTCGCAGAACTCGGCAAAGAAAATATTTTGTTACTTATGGCAGATTCTACTAATGCCGATAGACCGGGATATACTAAGAGCGAAAAAAATATTAACGAATCTTTTGAATTTTTATTTCAAAAAGCCTGCAATAAGCGAATCATAATTGCAACTTTTGCTTCGAATATCGGCCGAATTCAACAAATAATCGACTGTGCAGTTAAAAATAATCGCAAAATCATGTTTTCGGGCAGAAGTATGATAAACTATGTTTCAGTGGCGTTAGAGCTTAATTATATAAACGCTCCCGAGGGTGCTATTGTAGATATCGATAATTTGGGGCGCTATAAATATAACGAAGTTGTGATAGTCACGACCGGAAGTCAAGGCGAACCTATGTCGGCGCTCAGCAAAATGGCGCATTCTGAACATCGCAAAATTTTAGTCGGCACAAACGATTTTGTTATAATTTCTGCACACCCTATTCCGGGCAACGAAAAAAGCGTTTCAAACGTCGTTAATGACTTAATGAAGCTCGGATGCGAAGTAATTTACGAATCTAATCTTGATGTTCACGTTTCAGGGCACGCCAGTCAAGAAGAGCTTAAAATAATTCAGGCGCTCGTAAAACCAAAATATTTTATACCTGTGCACGGCGAGTGTAAACATCTTGCAAGTCATGCTAAGATAGCAGAAGACATGGGACTCTTGGAAGATAATGTTCTTGTGTGTGACGCAGGAGATGTTGTCGAGATTTCTAGTTCTGGTATAAAAAAAGTAGATAAAGCTCCATGTGAACTCATAATGGTAGACGGCGATGGTGTAGGAGACGTTGGGAGCGTTGTTCTTAACGACAGAAGACATTTGGGAGAAGACGGTGTTATAGTAATCGTAACAGCAATAAGATTAAGAGAAAAAAGAATTTTTGCCGGTCCTGATATTTATTCTCGCGGATTTGTTTATGTAAAAGAATCTGAAGAACTCATGAGCGAAGCGCGAAAAACGGCTATAAAAACGATATTGGGCTGTTTTGAAAATTCAAATTGCGATTGGAATATGATTAAAATGGAATGCCGCGATGTTTTTTACAAGTTTTTTTACGAAAAAACAAGAAGAAATCCGTTGGTATTGCCAATAATTTTGGAGGTAAAAAGATGAAAGTAGTTCTTTTGAAAGATATTAAAAATACAGGAAAATCAGGCGATATTTTAGATTTAAAAGACGGCTACGCAAGATTTTTAATAAATAATAAAAGCGCTAAAGAAGCTACGCCTGGGGCTATTAACGAAGTAAAAATTAAACAAAGAGCTAAAGAACGCGAACTTGAAGAATTAAAAAAACAAGCTCAGAAGATTTTTAATAAGATTAATAATCAAGTTATAAATATTAAAATCGCAGCGGGAATATCAGGTAAACCGCACGAAAGCGTCACGAATGCTAAAGTAAGCGATGTATTAAAAAAAGAATTCGGAGTAAATATCGAAAAACGCAAGATTTCGTTTGAAAATTCCGGAAATATAATAAAGACTTTTGGGATGCATTCTGCGATGATTCAGCTTTTTCACGGCATAACTGCAAATATATCGATAAATATACTAGAAACTAACGAATAAAAAATATATTATAATATTTTTTTTGAGATAAATATTTAAAAATAATAAATAGGAGTATTTTATTCTATGGAAGATTTTATAAAAAATGCAAAAATATTAATGGACAAAGCAATAAAATTTTTATCAGAAGAATATAAATTAATCAAAGCCGGCAGGGCTAATCCTAAGATTCTAGATAAAGTATTTATTAATTATTATGGCTCAAAAACTCCTGTAAATCAGCTATCAGCTATAAGCATAGAAGGCCGTTCGTTAATTTTAAAGCCGTGGGATGTTTCTCTTTTGAAGGAAATCGAAAGAGAAATACAAAAAGAGAATTTAGGCGTGACTCCTCAGTGCGACGGAGAAAAAATCAGAATGAATTTTCCGCCTCTTAACGAAGAAGAGCGGTCAAAAATTTCTAAAGACGTCTCAAAACTTGCCGAAGATACTAAAGTAACAGTAAGAAACGCAAGGCGTGAAATTATTTCTAAAATTAATAACTTAAAAAAGTCTAAAGAAATAACTGAAGATGAAACAAGTAAATTTGAGAAAAAGATTCAGGAATTAACAAATTCTTATAATAATAAAATAGAAAGCATGTGTGATACCAAAAAACGTGAAATCATGGAGGTTTGATTGGATAAAAAATTAAATAAAGAATTAAATAAAAATTTTATAATAATTCCTGAACATATTGCTATCATAATGGACGGCAACGGTCGTTGGGCTAAAAAACTCGGTAAAAATCGTACTTTTGGGCATCTGGAAGGCGTTAAAACTGCTGATAAAATTATTTCTTATGCTGAAAAAATTGGCATAAAATTTTTAAGTTTATATGCTTTTTCTACTGAAAATTGGGAACGCTCACAAACAGAAGTCGAATTTCTTATGCAAATTTTCAAAAAAAAATTAGAAGAAGCAATTGCACGCCAAAAAAAAAGAAATATAAAATTTAAAGTAATTGGCGAAAAAACAAGAATTTCAAATAATATTTTAAATTTAATACACACTCTTGAAGAAAAAACAAAATTTAATACTGGTATGACTTTAAATATTGCTTTTAATTACGGCTCTAAAAGCGAGATTATAAATTCTATTAAATTAATTGTTAATAATTTAGAGAATAAAAAAATAAATTTACAAGATATAAATCAAGAAAATTTTAATAATTATTTGTATACTAAAAATCAGCCTAGCGTAGATTTGCTAATAAGAACCGGCGGAGAGTTTAGAATTTCTAATTTTTTACTTTGGCAAATAGCTTACGCCGAGTTATTTTTTACGAAAATTTTTTGGCCGGATTTTTCTGAAAAAGATTTAGATAATGCAATTTTAGAATTTAATAAAAGAGAACGTCGCTATGGCAAATAAAAATGCTAAAATAAAAATTTTGGGGGCATTTTTTGAGTATTAATTTTATTAATAATTGGAAAGAACTAGAAATTAAATGCAAAAATTGCACTAGATGCGAACTTTCAAAAACCAGAACTAATGTCGTGTTTGGCTACGGCAATGTAAATTCAAAAATTTTATTCGTAGGCGAAGGTCCTGGATTTCATGAAGATATTCAAGGCAAACCGTTTGTCGGGCGTTCCGGTAAGCTTTTGGATAGTTTACTTGAAGAAATAAATTTAACTCGCGAGAAAATTTATATAGCAAATATCGTAAAGTGCAGACCGCCAGAAAATCGAGACCCTCTGCCTGAAGAACAAGAACTTTGCATAAATTGGCTTCGAAATCAATTTTATATAATAAAACCCAAAATAGTCGTCGCATTAGGCAGAATTGCAGCACTTAAAATTATCTCACCTAATTTAAAAATAACAAAAGATCACGGAATTTTTTTGCTAAAAAAACAAACATGGTTTATGCCAACGCTTCACCCAGCAGCAGTACTTAGAAACATAAGCAAAAAACCTGATGTTCAATCAGATTTTCAAAAATTAAAATCAAAAATCATTGAACTTGATATAATAATATAAAAAAATCAAAGCACTTTCTACGGCGATGCCAGAGAAAATATCTATCTTTTTTAGAAATACCTAAAAATTATCAGAAATTATAAAAAGTTTTTCTTTTGCACGTGTGAATGCTACATATAAAATTCGTAATTTTTCGGATTTTTTTTTATATTTTTTATAAATTTCTAGGCTGTCAAAAAAAATATTAGAATTCTCAATTATACTATTATTTTCTCTGATTTTTAACGAAATACCTAAGTTTATATCAAAAATAATGCTATTATCTAAATTTTTTGACGATCCACCTAATAAAAAACACACTGGAAATTCTTTACCCTTGGATTTGTGTATACTCGTTATTAAAACTGCATCTTCATGATTAAAATTATTTAAACAATCAAAATTTTTATTATTTAAAATATAATTAATTAAATTTTCTAGATTAATTATATCGTTATTTTTTATAAATTCGTTAGTTATTTGCAAAAATTCATCGTAATAAATATTATTGCCAAATTTATTTTCTAAATCATAAATTAAATTAATAATTGTTTTATATAAATTTCTTTTGTCCAAATTATCTAAATATTTTATAAAATATTCGCATTTTTTTGATATAAAATTATTTAATTTAGAATATTTTTGTACTGAATTATATAAATTTAAATTATTATATTCTTGCCTAATTATTAAAATTTCATGAATTTTAAAATCAAAAAATTCACTAAGCATAACTTCTGTAAGTGCAATTTCTGAATATTTATTATCTAAAACTTTAAGCATAGCGATTAAAAATTTTGTTTCGCGAGAATCTAAAAAATCACCTGCATCATTAGTTTTGAATTTTATATTGTTAATTTTAAACTTTTCAAATAATATTCTAGAATATTTACTAAAATTTCGGCACATAATGCAAATATCTGATAAATTCAAATTTTTTAGCTCGCCATTTTTATTTATTTTAAATTTATTATTTATCATAGATTTTATTTTATTACAAATAAATTCGCATTCTTTTTCTTCTTTATTTTTGTTATTATTATAAATATTATTAATTATTTCTATACAATTATTATCTTTATCAATAAAATTTGCCCCATAAATTAATTTTTCGTTTTTACTATATTCGATTTCGCTCGTATATTCAGTCATATTTTGCTCAAAATAATTATTTATAAAATCTAAAATTTCTTTTCTACTTCTAAAATTTTTAGTTAAATTTATATTTTTACAATTATTTTTTTGTTTTTTTAACTCAAAAATTTCAGGCTCAGCGCCACGAAAACTATATATGCTTTGTTTGTAATCTCCGACTATAAACATTTTTTTTGAAATTAACTCAAAAATCTTGTCTTGAATATTATTAATATCTTGGAATTCATCTATAATTATTTCTTCAAAATTAATTTTTATTTTTTTATCTTTTAAAATTTGATAAGCAAATCTTTCGATATCAGAAAACTCAAAAATATTTTTTTTTAATTTTATTTCATGAATTTTCTTTTCAGCTTGTTTGCAAATAAATAAAAAATTCTCAATTATATTTTTAATTTCAAAATTATTTTTATTAACAGAAATTTCTTTTAATTTATTTATTATTTTTTTGCATTTATCTAGAATTTTTTTGATTTCTTCTTTTTCTTCGCATTGTTTTACAGGCTTTAATTTTTCAAAATTAAATTTTTTTATTTCCTGAATTATATCTAATAAATCATATTTTTTTAATATATTTTCTAAATTAAAATAACTAGTCACAATTGCGGGAATGTATTTTTCTTTTAATGCGTTATTAAATTCACAAATTTCAATAGCTTGTTTTAATAAATTAATAATAAATTCAATCTGATTTTTTATGTATTTTGTTAAAAATTTGCAAATTTTTGTATCTTCAAACGGAATTTCGAAATTTTTTAGCGAATTTTCAATATATTTATTAATATCTGCAATATTTGCCGAAAAATCCAGCCATTTATTTATAAATTTAATAACTTTATCTTCGTTTACTTCGCTGCTAAAATTACTAATAAATTTAATTAATTCAGAATCATTATTTTTATAAATTTCTTCAAAAACAGAATTTATTGCTTCAAATCTTATATTTTTAATATCTTGTTCGTCAGCTATTTTAAAATCTCTTGCAATGCCGAACTGATAAGCATTTCGCCTGAATATATTCATGCAAAAACTGTCAATCGTACAAATAAACGCATCGTCAAGATTTTCAAGCTCAGATAAAATATTAATATTTCGAGTACTTTCTTCCAAGATTCGATTTTTAATTCTTTCTTTCATTTCGTTTGCTGCGGCATTTGTGAAAGTCACGATTAAAAAATCTTTTAATTTATATTTATTTAAAAGCTTATTTATGACTCGTTCGACTAAAACTGAAGTCTTACCAGAGCCAGCGTTAGCTGAAACTACGATCAAATCACCTTCGGCACTTATTGCTTCAAGTTGTTCTTGTGTAAATTTATTTTTATTTATTTTCATGTTCAAGTTGCTCACTCATAATATTAATTACTTCTTCTATTTTTTTATATTTTTTTGGCTTAATAAATTTGATATTAAAATTCTTGCACAAATTTCTATATTCGCAAGCTTCACATGCAAAATTATTACCAGAAAAATTCCTGGGATTTATGTAAATTTCGCCATTTAAAATATTCTTTACTGCTTGTTTTACCATAAAATCAGAATATTTCAAAACTATATTTATATGAGTTTTGGTAAGCTCAAAAATATGCTTATTATTATCTAAATTTTCAGTACTTATGCCTTGATAATAAAAGCTTTTTTCGATTTCTTGTTCGATATTATCTTGATTATTGCTAATATTTACCACAGGCTTTTTAGTCGAAAAATACAACGCTCCGGATTTTTCGTATTCTTTAATATTATACGAATTCAAATAAATTACGGCTTGTAAATCAGTGCCATATAAAATATTATTTAAATCAAAAATTTTTTTGCCTGTTTTATAATCAATTATTCTAAATTTTTTATTTTTTTTGTCAATATCGATTCTGTCTATTTTGCCACTAAGATTAATAAAAAAATTATTTTCAAGTTTAATTTTTCTGTTTATTTTAACTTCAAATTCTTCAGGAACATAATTATCTTGCGTATTAATTTTTAGAATTTTATTAATAATAAAAGCTAAATTCTCAGAAATTTTATTAATCATATAATCTAATTTATATCTTGAATAAATTAAATTAAATTTTTTTGTCATATATTCTTTTACAATTTTTTTTATATCTAAATTATTATTAAAATTATAAAATTTTTTTAAATATTTTTCAAGAACATAATGTACAAGCGAGCCATATTCGAGCGCGTCAAACGAAAAAATTTTTTTATCTTCAATTTTTAAAATATTACTAAAGAGAAAAAAAATCGAGCATTTATAATAATTTTCTATTTGAGATATATTCAAATTAATATTATTATCAAAAATTTTAAAATTAATTTCTGTATTTTTTTTATTATTATTTTTTAATTTATGTTCAAAAAAATTATCTGAATTTATAATATTAAAATTTAAATTTTGAATATCTAAAACAATTATATATTTTTTATCAAAATTTTCAATTATTTTTATATATTTTATTAATTCATCATGATTTTTAATAATCAAAAAAATTGATTCTATTCTTGAATTCGAATAATTTTGAATATCTGATATTAAATTAACTTGATTTTTTTTTTCTTGCAAAATTTTTACGTTTTGAAATTTCTCTCTCAAAATATTTTTAATTTCAGCAAAATTATTTATGTAATTATTTTTTGGACTAAATAATTTTAAAATATTTATAAAAATATTATAATTATCAAATTTTTCGTATGATTTATCTTGTAAAACATTTATAATAGATTTAAAAAAGCCTAAATTATTTATATTATTCTTTAAATTATCAAAAAAATTCAAGATTTTAATTCTTGTATTTTCGATAGAATCAAGAGTCTCGTTATTAATCATAAATTTTTTATGTAAATTAACAACAAAATTAGAATTAAAGTCTTGAATATTATAAATATTACAATAATTTTTAAATTCTAAAATTTCGTCGTCAGAAAAATCTTTTGGCCGCGAGCTCAAAAAATCAAATATATTTTGTTTTGTAAAACCTGATATTAATAAATTCAAACAAGCAAAAATTAAATTTGAAATTTCCGAGCCAATTATCGAAATCTCGTAATCTCTATTAAAATTTATATTATATTTTTCAAATATATTACTTAAAATATTATCATAATATTTTATATTTTTACTAAAAACAACAAAATTTTTATTAGAATTTTCAGATATTATTTTTGCAGTTAATATATAAGCTTCGATCATATTTTTTGATTTAATAAATACAAAATTTTTATCATAAATATTCATGATTTATTTTATTTGAATTTATTTTTTAAATTCCTTGCAAATTTTAAAAACGACTTATGACAAGATTCGTAAATTTCAACTGTCTTAAATTTTATCTTATAACGCTGTTTGTTTTCAAGGATATTTTTTTCGTTTTGGGAAAAATTTTTATCATAAACAGGTCTGTTTACATTGCAAGCCTCTGCGGCCGGAATGCACATCGGTGGAAACATCACGCACCACCAATTTTTGCCTTTGCCCTCCCCTATTGTTATTTTGAGCGCCTCGTAATTTCCAGCAGGCAACGAAATATTTTCATAATTTCGGGTATTAAAATCATCTTTACAAATTTTAATATCAACTGGATAATCAAAACCGTTTTTTAAAATTTCGTTCTGAGCTATTTTTTTTATTTCAGGAATATTTTGAGTAGCAAATTTTCTGGTTTCTTCAAGAGATTTGAATTTTTTTAATTCAAAATTTTTAATTATAGAATCTCGAATTTTTAACTTTAAATTTTGGTCTTCAATCGAATTTGAATTTGCAATAACATGTAATCGTAAAACTTTATTGCTTATTTTATTGCATTTTGAAGAAAAATTAATAAACGAAAGCAAAATAGCAATTAAAAATCCGGTAATAATTGACTTCTCATAAATATTAAAAGAAAAATATCTTTTAAAAAGCATAAAATCTACTCCTTTTGTGTATTTAAATATTCAAAGTAGATTTTCTGCATTGTTTTTTTTTTTATTCAAAAAATATCAAATTTCTTTCAAATAAATAAGCGAAAAATTATTAAATTTAATATCCAGCATTGTATTACTATACCAACAAAAAACTATTTTATTATTATTGGACACAAATTCAAATTTATATAAAATTTTTCCAACTAAGCCTATTTCTCTCTTAACGTTAAAGCTATCTAATTTATTTTTGCCGGTCAAACAGCCGGCAATAAAATTAATATAACAATTTTGATCATCATCAAGCTTTAATTCTTTTTTTACTTTTTCGTCTAAAATTACATATCTCCCTTCATGCATTTCTTTCATTAATGTTTCTCTTCCAATTTTAAATTTTTCTGAATTCTCATCATATGGTAATTCATAAGCTATTGTAGAATAACGAACAACTTTACTCATATCCCAGAAACAACATAAATAATTCGAAAAATGTTCTTGTACAGGATTTAAAAAATATCTTTTGGCTTCATCAAAAAGTTTCTTTGCAACTTCCAATTCTTTATTTTGAGCAAAAAGCTTAAACTCTTTAGAATAATTTTCTGTATTTCCATCCGCATTAGTAATATTATTAAAAGCATTATTAATAAGCTGTTGGTTGTGCTGTCGAATATTTATTTGCTTATTACTAATCTGCTGACCATGCTGTTGAATATTTTGCTGATTATTATGCTTCATATTGATTTTTGGCTGATTTAAATAAGATTTTTTTGGTACATTATCCTGCCCGTTACCTATTTTTTCTGGTTCTTGCTCGTGCTCAGGACCACCGGGCTGATTATTTTTATTTACATGATTTTTTATTAATCTTCCTATAGAACCCTTACCAATTCCAAAATCCGTCAATCCTCCTAAGATACTATGAATTACTTCCAAAGCAACTAATCCAGCAGCTGAAAAGCCTCCAATTTTCGCGATTTTTTCCCAGTCTATTTTTTTAGGTTGATTCTTAACAGCCGCCCCCCCCTACTGCCCCAAGGGTTTGCGGACTTTTTACCACACTTTTAGAAATCACTGCCGAAGTTTTACTACCTAAAACTGACGCACATGCAAGCGCGAGCGCCAACTTCTTCTTGTTATTTTTACTAAACATTTGCATAAAACCACCCCATTAAACTTAAAATATGTATTAAAAAATAACCACCAATTCCAGTACAAGACATAAAAATCGATATGTCAAGAGAAAAACGACATTGACACCTGCCAAATGGTGCTGGTAATCGGACTTGAACCGATACGGCATTGCTACCGAGGGATTTTAAGTCCCTTGCGTCTACCTATTCCGCCATACCAGCATTGCCCAAAAAATGGGCAAAAACTAATATTTATTAATTTATTAATTTATTCTATAATCTTGGTAACAACACCCGAGCCGACTGTTCTTCCACCCTCACGAATAGCGAACCTAAGTCCCTCTTCTACTGCAATAGGAGTAATTAGCTCAACATTCATCGTAACATTATCGCCAGGCATACACATCTCAGTTCCAGAAGGCAAATTTATAACCCCTGTAACGTCCGTCGTTCTAAAGTAAAACTGAGGCCTGTAATTATTAAAGAACGGAGTATGACGTCCACCTTCTTCTTTCTTTAGAACATAAACCTGACCCTCAAATTTCGTATGAGGATGTATCGTGCCCGGTTTTGCAATAACTTGACCTCTTTCAATATCGTCTTTTTCAATACCTCTGAGAAGAACACCGATATTATCACCGGCTTCGGCAGAATCCAGAAGCTTACGGAACATCTCGATACCAGTAACAGTACTTTTTTTAGATTCACCCATACCAACAATTTCTACTTCTTCGTTCATATTAAGTTTACCACGCTCAACTCTACCGGTTGCAACAGTTCCACGACCAGTAATCGTAAAAATATCTTCGATTGGCATCAAAAACGGCTTATCAGAATCTCTTTTGGGAGTCGGAATAAATTCGTCAATCGCTTTCATGAGCTCATGAATACAAGCGTACTCAGGCGCCGAAGTATCTTTAGAATCAGACTCTAAAACTTTCAATGCTGAGCCTTTAATAATCGGAGTATCATCACCTGGGAACTCATATTCGTTCAAAAGCTCACGAATTTCCATTTCGACCAAATCTAACAATTCAGGATCATCAACTTGGTCGACTTTATTCATAAAAACAACTATATGTGGGACACCGACCTGACGTGATAAAAGTATATGCTCACGAGTCTGTGGCATAGGACCATCTGCAGCCGAAACAACTAAAATTGCTCCATCCATCTGAGCTGCACCGGTAATCATATTTTTAACATAGTCCGCGTGACCCGGACAGTCAACATGTGCATAATGTCTTTTTTCAGTTTCATATTCAACATGCGCGGTATTAATCGTAATACCTCTTTCACGTTCCTCGGGTGCTTTATCAATATCAGCATATTCAGTAAAACTTGCTTTGCCTTCTAAACCTAAAACTTTGGTAATTGCCGCAGTCAAAGTAGTCTTTCCGTGGTCAACGTGACCTATCGTACCTATATTCGCATGCGGCTTATTGCGTTCAAACTTCTCTTTTGCCATTAAAAAAACCTCCTAAAAAACTAAAAAAAATTTTGTAAAATCACATAAAATGCGACGCTCAGACTTATACCAATAAATCAAAAAAAATTCAAGTATTATTCTGACTTTTTAGTGCGCGAAGAAATAATTTGCTCTGAAACCGATTTGGGGACTTCAGCATAATGACTGGGCTCCATTGTGTACTGACCCCGACCCTGCGTGCGCGAACGCATATCAGTCGCGTATCCGAACATTTCAGAAAGTGGCACCAAAGCATTTATTCTTTGTGCGCCGGCAATTTGTTCCATGCCTTGAATTGCGCCACGTCGCGAACTCAAGTCGCCCATTATATCACCCAAATATTCTTCAGGAACGGTGACAGAAACTTTCATAATAGGTTCCAAAATAACCGGCTTGGCTTTCTCCATAGCCGATTTAAATGCCATAGAGCCTGCAATTTTAAAAGCCATTTCTGAAGAGTCTACTTCATGAAAAGAACCGTCATAAAGCGTAACTTTAACGTCGACAACGTTATATCCTGCAAGAACTCCTGAAAGCATAGCACCCTGGATGCCGCTATCAACCGCAGGAATATATTCTTTCGGGATAGCACCTCCAACGATCTTGTTAACAAATTCGTAACCTTTTTCAGGATTCGGCTCAATCATTATCTTAACATGACCATACTGACCGCGACCTCCGGATTGCCTGATATATTTGCCCTCTACGTCAGCTTTACCCTTGATCGTTTCTTTATAAGAAACCTGCGGCTTGCCTACATTTGCTTCAACTTTAAATTCGCGTAATAATCTGTCTACGATAATATCAAGATGTAGCTCGCCCATACCTGCTATAATAGTTTGACCCGTTTCTTCGTCAGTATAAGCTTTAAAAGTCGGGTCTTCTTCGGCGAGTTTTGCAAGAGCTATTCCCATTTTTTCTTGGCTGTCTTTAGTTTTAGTTTCAATCGCAACTCTTATAACAGGTTCAGGAAACTGCATAGATTCAAGAATTACCGGGTGTTTTTCGTCGCACAAAGTATCACCTGTACCGACTTTTTTAAGCCCTACGGCAGCAGCTATGTCACCGGCATGGACTTCGCTGATTTCCTGCCTGTTATTGGAATGCATCTGTAAAAGACGTCCCATGCGTTCGTTGGAACTCTTAGAAGAATTATAAACAAATGCTCCTGCTTTTATCGAGCCTGAATAAACTCTGAAAAAGCATAACTTACCAACATACGGGTCAGTTGCAATTTTAAACGCCAGCGCCGCAAACGGCTCGTCATCAGAAGATTTTCTCTCGACTTCTTCATCAGTTTCAGGATTAATCCCCTTGATTGCCGGTACGTCACAAGGCGATGGCATATAATCAACAACGGCATCAAGTAATTTCTGCACGCCTTTGTTTTTATATGAAGAACCACATAAAACCGGAACCAACCCGCAACATATCGTACCCTTGCGAATACAGCTTTTTATTTCTTCGTTTGAAATCTCTTTACCGTCAAGATATTTTTCCATAACTATTTCGTCATACTCGGCAGCAGCTTCGATTAATTTTTCTCTGTATTCGTTCGCTAAATCAATCATGTCTGCAGGAATTTCTTCACATCTTATGTCTTTCCCTAAGTCATCGTAATAAACATAAGCCTTAAATTCAACTAAGTCTATGATGCCTTTAAATTCAGACTCTGCACCAATTGGCAATTGAATAGGCACAGCATTGCATTTTAATCTGTCTTTCATCATTTGAACGACGTTCAAGAAATTCGCACCGATAATATCCATTTTGTTAACATAGACCATTCTTGGCACGTTATATCTATCTGCCTGACGCCATACAGTCTCAGATTGCGGCTCAACGCCCTCTTTTGCCGACAAAAGCGTGACAGAACCGTCCAGTACTCTTAAAGAACGTTCGACTTCGACCGTAAAATCAACGTGCCCCGGGGTGTCTATGATATTTATGCGATTCCCGTTCCAAAAACAAGTCGTAGCTGCCGAAGTAATCGTAATTCCGCGCTCCTGCTCCTGAACCATCCAGTCCATAGTAGCCGCGCCGTCATGAACTTCGCCCAGCTTGTGATTAATTCCTGTGTAAAACAAAATTCTCTCAGTAGTAGTAGTCTTCCCGGCGTCAATGTGCGCCATAATGCCTATATTTCGCGTGTTTTCTAGCGATACCTGTCTAGCCATAACATACCTACCTCCTAATATTCATTAATAATTTTATATTTTTATATTTTTATATTTTAATTTTTACCATCTGTAATGCGCAAAAGCTTTATTGGCTTCGGCCATCTTATGAGTATCTTCGCGTTTTTTCACTGCAGCTCCGGTTGAATTAAAAGCGTCTAAAATTTCGCTGGAAAGTCTTTCAATCATAGTTTTTTCAGATCTTTCACGCGCATAATTAACTATCCATCTGAGTCCTAAAGCCTGCTTCCTGTCAGCTTTTACTTCCATTGGGACTTGATAAGTGGCACCGCCGACTCTTCGAGCTTTAACTTCTAAACTTGGCGAAACATTTTCCATAGCTTTGTTAAAAACTTCCAAAGCATCTAAGCCGGACTTTTCGGCAACTATATCAAAAGCACCATATACAATTTTTTGAGCTGTGTTTTTCTTGCCATCAAGCATGACATTATTTACAAGCTTTGTCACGAGCTCAGAATTATAAACCGGATCTTTTAAGACTTTTCTTTTACTGACTGCGCCTCTTCTTGGCATAAAAATTCCCCCTAAACTAAAACTAAATTATTTCTTTGATTTTGCATCAGTTTTTGACTGAGCGCCACCGCTTTTGGGCTTTTTAGCGCCATATTTAGATCTTGCTTTCATGCGATTCGCAACGCCTTGCGTATCAAGAGTGCCTCTAACGATGTGATATCTGACACCCGGTAAATCTTTTACACGACCGCCGCGAATCAAAACCACACTGTGTTCTTGTAAATTATGACCTATCCCCGGAATATAAGCCGTGACTTCTTCACCGTTTGAAAGCTTAACTCTTGCGACTTTTCTCAAAGCTGAATTTGGCTTTTTAGGCGTCGTAGTTTTAACAACAGTGCAAACACCGCGTTTGAGCGGGCAATTTTGAGCTATTTCTTTCTTTTTTTGTGAATTCCAGCTTATTAAAAGCGCCGGTGCTTTTGGCTTTCTTTTTTGGGACTTTCTCCCTTTGCGAACTAACTGATTTCTTGTAGGCATATAAATTCTCCTCGATTCTATATTTTTTCAAGCTTTGATTTTATCATTTTGAGTATCTTAATGTCAATATTTTTGCATAAAAAAATGCAAAATTTTTGATTTTCCGACCCTTTATTAGAAGGAGGTGATTAAAATTAAAAAACGACTCAGTAACAAAGAAAAAGCTTTTTGTTATTATCTCGTAGAAACCGGAAACCCCACCGAAGCTTTTTCTATTTCGGGTATGCAAACCGGCAAAGAAAATATTCAGGAGCTTGTGACAGACGAAAATATTCGTGAAGAAATTAAAAAAATTTACGAAATAAAAAAACAAAATCTTGCCATAAAATCTGAAATCGGATACGAACGCCTGGCTTTTGGCGAAATTTCTGACCCTATAAAACTCATGTTCGTTAAAAATTACGACGAAAATCAAATTAAAAACATGAATCTTTTTAATATCTCAGAAATTAAACGCCTAAAAGACGGCACTATCGAGATAAAATTCTTTGACCGTATGAAAGCGCTCGAAAAACTTTATCAAATTCAAATAAATAGGTCAGAAAATGAAGTGCTTCCTTTTTATTCTGCTCTCGAAAACGGAATAAAAAATCTAACTTTTAAAAGCCAAAATCAAAATCAAAATCAATCAAATTATGAAAGTTAAAAATTTTTCCGAAAAACAAATATTGGCATTAACCTGGTGGCTAGATAATCGAACCCGAAATTACGATGCAATAATTTGTAATGGAGCCATCAGAAGCGGCAAGACTTTTTGCCTGGGCATATCTTTTGTTCTCTGGAGCTTTTATAAATTTAACAACAAATCATTTGCAATATGCGGAAAAACTATAAAATCTACTAAGAGAAATTTTTTAGATTCCGTTTTGCCATTACTCAAAAACCTAGGATTTGATTGCAGACTTAAAATCTCCGAAAATATGCTTGCTATTTATTATAAAAATAAAAAAAATATTTTCTATATATTTGGCGGAAAAGACGAGTCTTCGGCTGCTTTAATTCAGGGCCTTACGTTATCCGGCGTTTTGTTTGACGAAGTCGCTCTTATGCCAAAAAATTTCGTAGAACAAGCTCTTGCAAGATGTTCAGACGAAAATGCTAAATTCTGGTTCAATTGCAATCCCGAAAGTCCTGCGCACTGGTTCTATAAGGAATGGATTATAAACAAAAAAGAAAAAAATGCAATGCTTTTAAACTTTTTTATAACTGATAATCCTTCACTTTCTAAAAAAGTAATCGAAAGATACAAAAGAATTTATTCAGGAAATTTTTATGAACGCTTTATCGAAGGCAAATGGACGACTCAATCAGGTTTAATTTATCCGTTTATGACTGATAATTCGAATTTTTGTAAAGTACCTGATATCGAATTTTCAGAATATATAGTTTCTTGCGACTACGGAATAATAAATCCAACTTCTTGCGGACTTTGGGGCAAATATCAAAATACTTGGTATCGAATCGACGAATATTATTACGATTCAAAAATCGAATTAAAAACCAGAACTGACGAAGAACATTATAATTTTATAAAAAAAATGATCGGTAACAAAAAAATTAAATTTTTTATAATCGACCCTTCGGCGGCAAGCTTTATTGCACTTATTAATCAAAAAAATGAATTTAAAGTTATGCCTGCCAAAAATAATGTTCTAGACGGAATAAGAAAAGTCACCGAAGCACTTAAAACAGAAAAAATTAAGATTTGCAAAAATTGTCAAGATTCTATTCGCGAGTTTTCTTTATATAAATGGGATTCTAATAAAAATTATGACTGTCCGATAAAAGAAAACGATCATGCGATGGATGATATAAGATATTTTGTCAGCACTAATAATTTTAATATTAATAATAGCTTATTTTTTGCAATGTCTTTAACAAGATAACAAATAAAAATATTTTTTAATTATAAATTAAATTTAAGAATTATAATAAAATTTATTTTTTAAAATATTTCTAGATGGAAAGGCCAAAATGAATTTTTTTAAAAAAAAGCAAAATCCCAAAATTTCGGTTCAAACTGCTGTTAATATTAAAAAAACACATCCGTTTGAAGAAATAGAAAATTATAATTATAATTCGTTATCAAAATTTGAATTAAATTTGTATTCGGCCCTCAGAGAAGCTATTCCGGTAATCGATGCCGCTATTTCTAAGCTCGTAAGATTAATCGGCACTTTTAATATCGAATGCGAAGACGAAAATACAGCTTTTATGATTAATAAATTTTTGCAAAACGTAAAAGTCGGCGCATGTTCAACCGGAATCGACAGTTTTATTTTTGTGCATTTAAATCAGCTTTTAACTTACGGTACGGCAATCAGCGAAATTATTCCGAATTCGAGTCTTAACGATATTTTCGCGCTGTATAATGCTTCGCTTAAAAATATTATATTAAAAGCAAATCCCGAAAAGTTAGAGCTTAAAATTTATAAAAAATCACAAAATAAATTAATCGAAATAAATCACCCAGAACTCATAATAACTTCTGTTTTAAATCCTGAACCTGAAAATATTTACGGGAATTCTATCATGAAAGGTTTGCCGTTTATCAGCAGAATTTTATTAAAAATCTTTGCGAGTATTGGCAATAACTGGGAGCGAGTTGGCAACGCAAGATTTGCTGTAACTTATAAGCCGCCAAACGATTCGAGCGAACAAGTTTATACAAAAGAACGCGCCGAACTTATTGCTTCTGAATGGAGCAAAGCCATGAAAAACGATACTCCTACAGATTTTATCGCCGTCGGCGATGTAAGCATAAAAGTTATCGGCGCTGATAATCAGGTTTTAGATAGCAAAGTGCCCGTTAGGCAAATTCTTGAGCAGATAATCAGCAAATTTTCAATTCCGCCATTTTTGCTCGGGCTTTCTTGGAGTACGACAGAATCTATGGCAGTTCAGCAGCTTGAAATTCTAAATAGCGAACTCGAATCTTATCGCAGAATACTCAATCCTGTTATTAATAAAATTTGCAACACTTGGCTAGATCTCAAAAAAATCAAAACAGATTTTAAAATAAAATGGGCTTATATAAATCTAAAAGACGAGCTAAGAACTGCAAATGCCGAGCTTTTAAAAGCCAGAACTGAAGAATTAAAAATTAAAAACGAAGCCTTGATTAGCAAAAATAAAAATAAAATTTAGGAGAATTTAATATGAAAGAAGGATTCGTACTACCTGAATCAGAAATTATTTCTGACGAAGACATTAATTTAATAAATAAATACACTAAACGCGAACTTAATAAGAACGAAGTCTATATTTTTTCGCTTGTTTTGTGCGATAACGAAATAGACAGAGATTACGAGCGTTTTACGAGCGAATCACTCGAAGCTCTTGCGAAATTATTCGAAGGCAAAACCGGAATTTTAGATCATGATGCAAAATCTGAAAAGCAACTGGCAAGAATTTTTTCGTGTAAAATTCAAACTTTAAAAATTAAAAATTCTTTGGGCGAAAATTATAAAAGATTAATTGCCAAAGCTTATATTCCGAAAACTCAAAGCAGCGAAGAAATTATCATGCAAATCGATTCCGGCATCAAAAAAGAAATCAGCATTAGGTGCCGCGTTGAAAAGAAAACATGTTCTATATGCGGCGATAATATAAATATTTGCCATCACATAAAAAATAAAAATTATTTTAACGGTAAAAATCAAGTTTTATGTCATACGATTTTAGAAAATCCGATTGATGCTTACGAATGGTCATTTGTTGCCGTTCCTGCACAGGTCGCCACCGGAGTTATCAAAACTTTTTCGAATTCAAATTATAATTCTAATTATAATCAAGAATATAATAATTCGCTTGATATTATCGAAAAAATCAAACATGAATCTAATAAAAAAGGCATGAAAAATCTTTATAATATTATCAAAAATATGGAAAACGAGATTAAAATAGGCCGAGAATATATCGATAACATGAGAGAAAGCGTTTTAAAAAATTTAACGTTTTTTAATCCGAATTTAAATAATAATACTATCAAAAAAATAACTGATTCTCTTGATTATGAAGATTTAAAAAATTTACAGAAAAATTTTTCAAAAAATAATTTGATAAAATCTCAACTTGCGCCGGATTTTGACAGAACAGATTCAAACGAATTTTTAGAATTTAAAATTTAAAATTTATTTATAATTTATAATTTTTAATTTAATAGGAGTAATATATGAATTACAGAAATATAAATCTTGAAAAAAATATGTATAATATCTGCAACAAAAGCTTTACTGAAGTCTTGGAAGAACTCGACCCATCTGAACAATACAGAGGCACTGAACTTGAAAATTTAGACGCTTATCAAAGACAGCTAAAACGATTCGGAATAAAAGTCAGCGGCCCGAACTGCGATAACGTAGAAAAATTTTTTTTGAATCCTGTGTCAGCTATTTTATTCCCGGAATTTGTTAATAGAGCTATATCAAAAGGCATATATTATTATAATAACGTGATTTCTTCTATTGTTGCTACAAGCAGCACTGTAGATACTTTAGATTACAGAACCGTGCTTTCCAATATGGAATCTTCTACATTTTCGGGCAACGAAGTTCTGGAATCAGGATACTTGCCGGAAATTCGCATAGAAACAAATCCCAATTTAATTTCTTTAAAAAAACACGGCAGATTAATAACGTCGACATACGAGGCATTAAGATTTCAAAATCTAGACGTTATCGCAGTAATTTTACGCAAGATGGGCTCTGATATCGTAAACGAGCAGTTAAAAGACGCAATAACAGTAATGCAAACAGATACAACACCGCAATCAGTTTCGAGCATAACGTATGATTCTTTGCTTACACTCTGGTCGTCATTAAAGCCATATAATATGAACGTAATTATAACAAGATACGATATAGCAAAAAGAATTTTAGCTTTAAACGAAATGAAAGACGCTCAGGCAGGACTAGATTTTCAGGGCACAGGCAGAAACATTACGCCTCTTGGAGCAAGACTGATATGCAGCCCTTGGGTAAATTCAAATACGATTATAGGCTTAGACAAAAATTGTGCTATTCAGATGATTCAATCCGGCAAAATAACTTTAGATTATGATAAATTAATAGACAAACAAATCGAAAAAGCCGGAATAAGCATCAGAGCCGGATTTGCTAAAATTTTTGCAGGAGCAATCAAAATTATAAGCGTATCTCAATAATTTAAATTAATATTAGAGGCCAAAATTGACGATCGAAAACGTAATGATTAAATTTTCGAATTTATCAGGCATCTCGGGGGAAGCTTTAAGCAAGTGGACTTCTATTTGCCAAGATTCTATAAACGAAATAAGTTCAAAACTTCGCGAAGATATTATCGAAAGCGAACACGAAGAAGAATTAGAATCTGCTGCCGCAGCTTTGAGTTTTTACAAATACGTATTATGCACATCGATTCAAGACGATTTAAATCCTGAAAATCAATATATTAGCAATCCGTACACAAAAAATCTGGCTATATCACTTTGGCAGGAATATAAAAATAATATCTCGCCATTGCTTATTGATAGTAATTTTTTATTCAAAGAAGTAATTTAATTTTTTTTAAACAAGAAACTCTCCGGCCGTTGCCGGAGAAAATACTTATTTATTTATTAACAATAAATTTTATTTAAAAAAGTAATTTGAATTTTCCAAAACAAGAATCTCTCCAGCATTGCCGGAGAGAATAACTGTTTCAAAATCAACAGACCATTTATGTTTGAAAAACAAAAGTGGTTCAATAGACCAACTTAAAAGTTATTAATTAAAGATTTTTACCAAGGACAAACCCAACACCACAGCCCGGCACAAGACCAGTAACAATGAAAATTAACTTGGCATACCATTTTCCCCAATTGGATGGCTGATCAGATGGATCCGGCGCACCGGCAAATGCAACGTTTGAAATGCCAGTGAAATTATTGCTAACACCAAAATTAAGTGCTAAACATGCAGCACCAATTGCCATAGCTTTAGAAAGAGACTTACTCTTCATGACCATAGAAAAAACACTCCTTTATAGAAATTTTAGAATAAAACATGTATGTAAAAACACACACTGATGCGTATTATAATCCAAAACTTATTAGCATGTCCAGAGTTTTTTTGAAAAAAATTGAAAAATAACAAAAAAATATAAATTTCTTAACTTGAAAAACTCAATACTCATGGGATTTTATACGAACTGAGAAAATTAAAAATTCCGTCACGGTTTATCGATGAATGAAGTTTAATTACCGGCAAATTTGCTCCCATAAGTATCGAGTATGATTCTTCGGCAAATTTTTTTGGATTTAAATACACGTGATCTTGAGTTTCTAAAAAATCTTTTAATTTGTCATCGCTTAGTAATAAATTCATGTAAACTTTTATCGCGCCTTCGATAGTTTTTAAAAAAATATTCCCAGAAAAACCGTCTGAGATTAAAATATCACAATCGCTAAAAAATATCGAACTCGGCTCAATATTGCCAATAAAATTAATTTTTTTATTTGATTTTAATAATTTAAAAGCCTGTTTTCTTAAATCATCGCCTTTATGATTTTCAGTGCCGATATTTAAAAGTCCAACTTTTGGGTTCGAAATTTTCATGATTTTTTGCGCATAATTAAAACTCATTTCGGCAAACTGATTTAAAATCTCTGGCTGACAATCTGAATTTGCTCCGGAGTCTAAAAATAAAAACTTGCCGTCAAATTTTGGAATAAAAGTCGCAAAAGCAATTCTTCGAACACCGAGCATTTTTTTTATAATTATACTTGTGCCGATTAAAAGTGCGCCACTATTGCCTGACGATACAAAAACATCTGCTTTTTTTTCGGCAAGCATTCTGAGCCCTACCGCCATCGAAGAATTCTTTTTAGAACTTAAAATTTTTTTTGGGTCATCACCGCTATTTATTTCGTCTTCACAGTCAATTATTTCTATATTTCTTGAACTAAATTTAATATCTTTAAAAATAACTGATAATTTAATTTTGTTTCCGACTAATATTACAGGGAAATCCGGATATTTTTTCTTGATCATTGCGATGCCTTTTAAAAGATCGTACGGATTGTCGCCTCCAAAACAGTCAACTAAAAATCTAGTCATTTTTTTATTCCCCTCGAATCTGTTATTTTATAAAAAGCTAAATATTTTTCTTAAAAAACACCTAAAATAAAATTTATTTTTTTGTTTTTTTATTATTTATTAGAATTTTTTTCACAATTTTCGCAAAAAACTTTTTTGCCTTTTAAAAATAAAGGCCCGCCGCACTTTGGGCATTTTTCGCCATTCGGCATATACCAAGATACAAAATCGCATTTAGGATAATTTTCACAGCCATAAAAAACTTTGCTCTTTTTAGATTTTTTTTTAATTATATTGCCGCCGCATTTATGGCACTTCACCCCTATGCCCTGAACGAATTTTTTTATATTTTTGCATTCAGGATAACCGGAACAGCCGATAAATTTGCCAAATCTGCTGAATTTTACTTCCATTGGGAGTCCGCATTTATCACAAGTAATATCAACTTCGTTTTCTTTTAATTTTATTTTCAAATCCTTTGTTAAATCTTTAGCAGTCTCGAGTGTTTTTTCAAAATCTTTATAAAAATTATCAAGAATTTTGTGCCAATCGATCTTGCCGTGTTCGACTTTGTCTAAATTATTTTCCATATTAGACGTAAATTTTATGTCAACAATATCGGGAAAATATTTTTTTATTAAATTATTAACGGCTTTGCCAAGCTCTGTAGGAACAAAAGTTTTATTTTCTTTTGTAACATAATTTCTAAAAAGAATCGTCGAAATTATACTTGCATAAGTCGAAGGTCTTCCAACGCCGTTTTCTTCCAAAAATTTTACAAGCGAAGCTTCGGTAAATCTCGGCGGAGGCTCTGTAAAATGCTGACCGGGCTCTAATTTTTTTAACTTGCATTCTGAGCCTTCTGAAAGTTCCGGCAAAGCTAATTCTTTTTCTTCTTTTTCGTCGCGACTTTCTGTATACAAAACAGTAAAGCCATCAAAATAAGGCGTACAACCGGAAGAATTAAAAATATAATTATTCGCCAAAATTTTAATTTTTACTGTATTTTGAACGCAATCCGACATCTGACTTGCGATAAATCTTTCCCAGATTAATTTATATATTTTAAACTGGTCAGAAGTCAAGCTCGATTTTATATTTTCAGGTGCAATATTCGGCATAGTAGGTCTGATAGCCTCGTGGGCATCTTGAGCATTCGATTTTGTTTTAAAAATTCTTTTTTTGCTGGGCAAATATTTTTCGCCCCATTTGTTTAATATAAATTCTTCTGATATTTTTCTAGATTCTTCTGAAATTCTCACAGAATCAGTTCTCATATAAGTTATAAGTCCTACGGCGCCCAAATCAGGAATATCTACGCCTTCATAAAGTTCTTGGGCGACTTTCATAGTTTTTTTTGAAGAAAAATTTAATTTTCTCGCGGCTTCTTGCTGCAGAGTCGAAGTTATAAACGGCGGCGCGGGTTTTTTATGTCTTTTGCCGCGTTTTATCTCTAGAACAATATATTTTGCATTTTCCAGATTTTTGATTATTTCCTGCGTTTGAGATTCGTTTTCGAGTTTTATTTGTTTAAAATTATTATTTTCGTCTTTTATACCCCAAAAAATAGCTTTAAAATCTTTTTTAGGTTCGCCACCGCGCAAATTTGCTGTTAGTGACCAGTATTCTTGGGGCACAAAATTCTCAATTTCTTGCTCTCTGTCGTTTATAATTCTTAGAGCTACTGATTGAACTCTGCCGGCTGATAATCTTTTTTGAATTTTTTGGCACAAAAACGGACTTAATTTATATCCTACGATTCTATCTAGAATTCTTCTGGCCTGCTGCGAGCCGACCATTAGATTATTTATAACTTGCGGATTTTTGATTCCTGTTTCGACTCCAAACTTAGTTATTTCGTTAAAAAACACTCTGTTTTTGGCATTTTTATCAAGTTTTAAAATATAAGCCAAGTGCCAAGCAATAGCTTCGCCTTCACGATCAGGGTCAGTAGCCAAAAAAATATTTTCGAAATCCGAAGCTTTTTCTTTAAGTTTTTTTACTAATTCTTTTTTTTCTTTAATAATACTGTAAGTAGGCTCAAAATTTTCTTTTAAATTTACGCCTAATCGAGTTCTTGGCAAATCACGCACGTGTCCCATCGAAGCTACAACGTCAAACTTGGGCCCCAGATATTTCTTAATAGTCTTAGCTTTTGCAGGCGATTCGACTATCACAAGATTATTTTTTTTCAATTTTGATTCTCCAAAAATAAAAAAATTTGCTTTGCGTTTAAATTATATACGATATATAATTAATTATAATCAAAGTCAATACATTTTATCGGGCATTGCTAAAATTACATAGAAACACAAAAATCACGATACAGAAATAATGAAAAAGAATTATCGAACATAATTAAACTTTTGGACCAGCATAAATTTTACGAGCAAAACGAACAAGATAATGTTTTCACAAAGTTTTTCGAAACTTTCAGAACTTCGGTTCCCCACAAAAAAACCTAAAAGTTTCTTAGTTGTCCTGCTTACAACGCCCAATGCTATATATTTTTTTTTTGAAATTTATTTTATCAATGCCTTTTTTATAGATTTTTGATTCTCTCATTTGACAAAATTATTTTTTTGATGCATAATGATTTATAAAATTTAGATATTTCATAGGTGGTTAATATGAAGCTTAAAAAAATAAATAAAATATTGTCGTTATTACTTTGTGGGCTTAGTGCTACAGGTGAATTTAAAATTGAAGCATTGAAAAATAGTAATCCGAACAATATCGAACTGAACGATATCAAATCGAGCAATGTCAAACTGAACGATATCAAACTGAGCGATGTCAAACTGAACGATTTCGAGTCGAACGATGTCAAAGCAGATAGTAGAAACTGGGTTTTAGAAAATCCTAAAAGTTCTATCGCAATTGTTATTTTAAGTATTGCAGCTAGTGGCGTAATTTACAAATCTGTTTCGTATATGTTGCAAAAATATAAATTTGTAAAAGTATTAGATGGTGAAAAAGCAGATGCTAAAGACAATAAAGAAAATAGGTATGTAGACAGTGATAAATCGGGATTATTAAATACTAGTAAAAAATCAGATACTAAAAACTATGAAGAGAAAAATTATGTAGACAGTGATAAATCGAAATTATTAAGTACTAATGAAGATTCAAATACTAAAAACGCTGAAGTAAAAGCGTGTGTAAATAGCGAAAAATCGAAATTATTGAATGCTGAAGAAAAGTTTGTTTTTGGTCAATACCTAGGTAATGGAGTACAGGGAAGGGTTTACCTTTGCGTAAACAAAGAAACTGGTGAGAAAGTCGCAATAAAAAAGATAAGCAAAATATGCCAATATCCTGAACAAAAAGTATTAGTCGAGATTAGCGTGAGGAACGAATTATTGGCTATGAATAAACTAAGAGTGCCTGATTTGTCACCATATATAACTAGACCAATTGAATATTATGAAGATGATGATGCTCTTTATCTAGTATATGAGTATGTTGAAGATTATTTTAATAATTGGATTGAAAAATTATCAGCAGGATCAAAAAATGAAAGAATAAAATTTGTTTTTGAAATTGCGCGCCAAGTCATTTCAGGCTATATTTGGTTCAGAAATCATAATTTGTATCATGACGATTTTAAAATAGAAGGTAATACTAGAAATTTGAATTTTATTAATCCTGATTTTCAAGAAAATATTAGGGATTCTAATGTTTTAATATCAAGGGATGCAAAAGGTCTACCGATTTTGAAAATTCTTGATTTTGGTTTTTTAACTGAAAGAAAAATGGAAATTGAAAACGTAAAGCGTGATATTTGTAAGACGTTACTTAGAATTGAACGTTTTATCTTGAAAAAAGGTGACAGCCCAATAATCGCATCCAACGGTGAAGCATTTGACAGCGTATTAGATGAATTTTTTGTAAAATTTGGTCTAGATATTTACAATGTAAACAGAGTTGGTACTGAAAACAAGGCTTTATTTAATGATTTTTCTGAAGCACTTAAATATCTAGAAGATAAAATATCAAAAATTAACTGATTGAACTTTTTTGCATTGCTAGAAACGTATAGAAGTGATGGCGTCACGTACAAATAGAATTATTTCGAAACTGGTAACAAATGTTTTCTAAGGCGTTGCTGGAGAGGACTCTTTGGAAGACTTCTCGAAAACGGTAAAGCTGTAGGCATTATTTTTGCTCAAATTGAAAAGAGGCAAGTTGAAAAGCAAACTTAGAAGCAAAATTTACGTACTCGAATATGAGCTTCACATTTTTTGTAATGCCCAATAATCTAAAATAGAAATGTCCATAAGCGATTTTAAGTGTTCGCCTATAGAACGGGTGGTGGAACGACTTGACCCAAATACGAACCTTTTTCCCTTACGAAACGGCCTTTTGGTAGTTGCTTGTTTGTGATTTTTCATTTTTTGTAAATTCCTCTTCTCTATTACGAACTTTTAACCATTCCTGAAATTCCTTTTGGATTTTTTTGTCAGCAAAAAATTTTTTGATTTCAGGCATCAATTTATAAGCTAAAAGTTGTAAATCAGGTTCAGAATTGTTTTTAAAATTCATGTTTATTTCCTTTTATTTTTATTTAACTTATATTTTAGTTTCCAAACTCAGCCTGCTGAAAAATTCAGCATCACACGTGTCCGGGTCCCAAAAATATTGGTATTTTTGGGTGGTATGGAACGTCTCCGAGGATCTCTCCGAGCTGCCCTCATTGCCTTTGACGCCTTACAAGTTCCCATCTTGCTGCACGCTCCGACTGTGACTGGGCAGGAGTATCTTTAAATGT
This sequence comes from Clostridia bacterium, assembly GCA_017634155.1. Classification (GTDB taxonomy): domain Bacteria; phylum Bacillota; class Clostridia; order Oscillospirales; family Acutalibacteraceae; genus Improbicoccus. The sequence goes on from JAGBNX010000050.1 coordinate 31,397, forward strand.
AACTGAGTTTGGTTTGATTCAATTTTCAAGGTTCTTTAGGGCTAGGAAAAACTCCCTCTATATACTAGGGCGTTTAAAATGCCAAAAAGTCGACACTTAAAGCAAAAAAAATTGAAAATTTTTGCGTAA
>JAGBNX010000051.1 GCA_017634155.1 Clostridia bacterium
TATCTTTGTTTATTTTTTACTATTCCATTCTTTGTACATTCTCTTCCATAACATTTTGGACATATCTTTCCGTTTTCCATTTTTCACTCCATGTTTTATTTCCTAAATATTCTTCCTTTTTCTATATATTTTGTCAATACCCCAAAAGCTAATGATCCCAATAATGCAACTACAATTTTGCGATTATTAGATCTACCCATAAAGATCTCCTCCCTGAAAAAATTAAAATTTAAAAATAAATAAATAGCTTTCGTTCACATATTCACAAAGCTTCGATTGCCCACAAAGCCTCGAATTTATTATACAACAAATTTTAATTTTGTCAAGCCAAATTATGTTTTCATTATCAAAACCTTACTCGTTTTGCTCGCAAAACCTATTGCTGGTTCAAAAGTTTAAACATGAATGTAATTTTGTTATCTTGTTTTTGTGACGTAACTTTATCGATTATATTCATTTTTAGTAACGCCTTGGAAAAACAAAAAATTACGTAAAAAATTTTTTTGGTGTCAGCCATTATGAATAATTAATTTTTGAGTTCTTCAAAAAGTTTTAGTTCTTGTTTGGCTTTAATTGCATATGTAGAAAAAAATCTGTCTATTATTATTGACTGCAAATTACCGAGTATATTGCTGAAAAGCAAGTATAGCCCTAACGCTGCAAAGACTTGCGAGACTATCCAAGCTTGAAAAACTGCAAATAAATAAACAGAATATTTTCCGATGCCGCTTGCATTATCTGAAAGTCCTGAATTTTTTTGCATTATAAAAGTCCCAAGAGCCGAAAATAAAAAACTCAAGAGCGGCAAAATCCAAAGCATTTCAGAAAATTTTGAAAATTTTGGTATATTCAAAAGATTTACACCTAAAAATTCAAATCCCTTGCTGAATCTTGATATTTTATCAAGTTCGTCTTCAGTGAGCATATCGAGTTCTGGCTTTATTTCTTCAAAGCTTCTTACTAAGTCTAGCTGGTCAGAACCCTTTTGGCGTTTTTGTTCTTCTGTTAATTTGCTTGTCGCTTGCGAAATTTTTTCTTTTGACAAATGCAATACGTTACTTAACGGCTTCTGTATCGTAGAGTATATTCCGCTGAATATTATCAAAGTAAGTATAAAAGAAATATTCGTACAGCCTTTCATGGGATTGACGCCTTCTTTTTGCGCCAGTTCCATGAGTTCTCGATTAAATCTTTGAATATCTTTTCCGCATCTTTTTTTTAATTCTTCTTTTTTAGCTTCGAATTTTTCATTCGTAGACATTCCGCGCACTCTTTTTATTGCCACCGGGAAAAAAATTATATTTATAATTAAAGTAAATAATATAATCGAAACTCCGTAATTAGCCGTCAAGTCAAACAAAAACCCAAGGGCATAACCAAATGCACTTGAAAATATATCAAATCCGAACATTTAATTATATCCTCCAAATTTAAATTTAAAAATTTAAAATCTAATATCTAAATATCAAATATCGTCAATTCCGCCTTTAAAAAATATATTACACTTTAAAATTCTTTTAAAAGCTAATCTTAAGCCGTTAAATAATCCGAATTTTTTTATAGCTTTCAAAGCATAACAAGAGCACGTAGGATAATACCTGCATTTTCTGACAGTATATTTCGAAATTTTTTGATAAAATTTTATAAGCAAAATAATAATTTTAGTAAGCATATCTTTTTGAACCTGAATAATTATTACAACTATAATTATTTTTATTTTTGAAAAAATTCAAAAGTTCTTTATAAATATCCTGCATTCTTTTGCCTGCAATTACGGGCTTAGCAACGGCAATAATATCTCTGCCTATATCAAGCCTTAAATTTCGAAAAGTTTCACGAATTATACGTCGTGCTCTGTTTCGTTTAACTGCACATCCAATTTTTTTACTTACGGAAATTCCGACTCTTGTTTTTTTTTCACGATTAAAAAGCGTATAAATCACTAAACTGGCAGTATATTTTTTCTGCCCCCTTGCGTAAATACGCCTAAAATCGCGACGCAACTTAACAGATAAAAGCTTGAATTTTTTATCTTGAGAGTTTTTTTCTACCTTTCGATCTTCTTCTTGCGAGCACTGCCCTACCTGCGCGAGTCGACATTCTTTTTCTAAAACCATGTTCTCTCTTCCTCTGAATCTTTTTAGGTTGGTAAGTTCTAAGCATTTCATTCCTCCTAATTTATGAACTCCAAAATCAACATTCTTCGATTTTACCTAGCTTGTTTAAAAAAGTCAAATACAAATCATAAGTGGGCATTGCCAAAATAAATAGAAGGGCTAGTAAAAGAAAGCAAATAAAGAAACAGAAAAATAAATCATGGAAAGAGAACGAGACCAGCAATAGGTTTTGCGAGCAAAACGAGTAAGGTTTTGATAATGAAAACATAATTTGGCTTGACAAAATTAAAATTTGTTGTATAATAAATTCGAGGCTTTGTGAATATGTGAACGAAAGCATTTAGTTATTTTTAAATTTTAATTTTTTAGGGAGGAGAACTTATGAGTAGATCTAATAAACGCAGATTTGCAGTTACATTATTGGGAGTATTAGCTTTTGGTGCGAATGCTCAGGCGAAAGATTTGAATAATAAAATCACCAAAACAGATGGCTTTTCGATTAAGAGTACAAAACCGGCGCAAAATTCTGGAAAGTCAGGTCGTGTTACTATTGAGGAAACCAAATCAATAGATTGGAAAACGGTTGTCGGCGGTACGATTGGTGTATTATTTACTGCTGAAACAGTTCACAGTATTGTAGGCGCAGCTACAGATTCTAAACTTGGTAGTTATTCTGTGGGAAGAGCTATAAAAAATTATGTAAATAAAAATAAACAGCCTGGCCCTGGGAAAAAGTCCCATTTTGACGACGAAATGAAAAAAAAGATTGATAAGGCAGTTCTTGAGTGCGACAAAGACAAAGATAATGCTAAATATGAAAAGGCAGATGAAGAACAAGAATATAACCCTAAAGAAGCAAATAAAGGAGCAGACGATGATGAAAATTTAAAGATTGTGCTGGGAAAATTTGAAGAAGCGTCAAAAAATACGCCCGGATTATTTCAAAAGTCTAAGAACTTAATAATAAATTCTTATAAAGCGATTTTGAATAATAAATATGGTATGGCGGATTTTAATAGTGGCGACAAATATGCGTTTTTAGATGCGGTTGTTAATTTTATTGCCAATAAAGAAGTGATTCCGACCGAGGCAAAAGTGGTTGAATTTCGAGTTTCTGGGGGGAAATCATTTCGTCTTAAAGTTCGTTATAAGAACGCAGATAAATTCTTATTTTTAATTCCCACTAAAAGTTGTTTTGTTTGTATGTGTGAACAAAAGCAGGTTATTTTTTTTGAAAAATAAATTTTATCTCCGGCATGGCCGGAGAATTTTTTTATATTATTAAACAAATTTGCTACTCTTGTACTCTTTCGCTTTTAATGACTTCTTTTTTTGTTTCTTTATTTATTTTTTCTTACCAGTTTTCTCTATATATTTTGGCAATGACAAAGAGAGTATACCTATAAGCCGAGTTCTGTTTATGTGGTCATCTATCTTGGCTTAAAATTACTCTTAAGCTCACTGCCACCTCTGAAAACTGCCGAGCAAGCATTCTGTTTCCATCACGGTGTTGCTCCGGGTAGGGTTTACGTAGCAGGTCAGTCTCCTGACTTCTGGTGAGCTCTTACCTCGCCTTTCCACCCTTGCCTTGCGGCGGTTACTTTCTGTCGCACTATCCCTAAGGTTACCCTCGGCGGCTGTTAGCCGTTACCCTGCTCTTTGGAGCTCGGACTTTCCTCACTTTTAAGTTTTAGTTACCAAAAGCGCGACCACTCGGTATACCCTACGTTATTATAAAACACTTTTTGAATTATATCAAATTTATCGCAAAAATTTTCTTGAAAAAAATAGCAGTATTTTGCAATTTTCAAAATTCTCTTGATTTCAATCCAATCGAGAGTCTTTGTGCTGATCTTAAATACTATATCGGCATTTTTCTGATAATTTTAATTCTATTTTTTAAATAACTATACATGATCTAATTTTTATTTTTGAAATAAAGCTATTGAATAAATAATATCTTGAAAAACATATGATATTGAAGAATATCAAAAATCGGAGGAATACATGACTCAATTTGCTCCAGAAGGCTACAGAATAAATTCTTATGAAAATAAAATTGCTCTTGAAAATCAGGATTCTTTAATTCAAGCTAAATACTCAAAAAAAATTCTAGAAGCTAAAGCAATTTTGTGCGATAATAAACATAATTTAATTATTGACCTGGGATTTATTAACGGTATTATTCCACGTGACGAAACAGCGATTGGAATTTATGAAGGCAGTACTAAAGACATAGCGATAATTTCAAGAGTAAATAAACCTGTTTGTTTTATTATAACTGGATTTGAAGAAAATAATAATAAAATTACAAGAGCGATTTTATCTCGAAGAAAAGCTCAAGAATTCTGTTTTGAAAATAAAATATCTAAACTGTGCCCCGGAGATATTATCGATGCAATGGTAACGCATCTAGAAAATTTTGGTGCATTTGTCGATATAGGCTGCGGTATAGTTTCGTTTTTGCCTATAGACACGATTTCTGTTTCAAGAATAAATCATCCTAGAGAAAGATTCAAAACTGGCATGAAAATAAAAGTTATTGTAAAGTCTATTAGCGAAAACAGAATAAATTTGACTCATAAAGAACTTTTGGGGACTTGGGAAGAAAATGCAAATAATTTTAATATAGGCGAAACTGTACCCGGTATAGTCAGGTCAATAGAAAATTATGGAATATTTGTTGAACTTACGCCAAATCTAGCAGGTCTTGCCGAACCCAAAGAAGGCATAATAGAAGGCCAGCAAATAAGCGTTTATATTAAAAATATAATTCCAGACAAGATGAAAATAAAACTTGTTATTATCGAAGCTTTTGAAACTAAAAATAAAATTCAAGAACCTAAATACTTTATTAATAAATCTCATATAGAAAAATTTATCTATTCGCCACCAACATGCAAACGAATTATCGAAACTGACTTTACTAAAAATTTAGTTCATATTTAAAATAAAAAAAATAATTTAAATTTATTTTATCGTGTTTTAATTATTTTAATTAAATCTAAACTTGATATAAATACTAAATATAAAAATTTGATAATTAAAAATTTAAATTTTATTTGTGCTCTAATTTGCATCTTATCAGAATAAAAGCACGGATAAGAAAATATTTTTATATTTTTATTTAATATTAAATTTGAATCAAAATTAATAATATCAATCACAGATTGAATTAGCGAATATTTTATCGCAGTATCTTTGGCTTCGTTAGACGAGATTTTTATCAAAATATAAATTTTTTGAAAACTTATATTTTTAAAAATATTTTTTATGATTTTTATAATAAATTTAATTATTTTTGGAGATTTTTTAACTAATTCAAAATAATTAAAATTTTTTTTCTTATTTTTTCTCGATTCTTTTTTTTTATTTTTATTTGTTTTTATTTTTTTTTGTTTGTTTTTATAAATATTAAATTCTAAAAAAAATATCGAAGCTTTTATAAATTTAATTTTATTATCAATAAATATATTAATATCAACTGGGCATAACAAAATAATTAATAAAATAATTACAAATACAAGTAAAATTACGAAAAATATCAAGACCCAAGCCTCAAACCGACAAATGGCAGACCCGCAAGCATTTTGATTGCTTTATAAACAGCATTTCCCATTATTTCCAACGGAATATGAAAAAATCCGAAAATAAACATGATTGATAATACTATGTGAATTGCAAGATAATTTTTGCGATATTTGCTTAAGTATCTATTTGGTATAAAAGCTTCGCAAATTTTAAAGCCGTCAAATGACGGAACAGGCAGCAAGTTTATAACAGTTAAAATAACGTTTATTTCTATCAAAAAATTTATAACTTGAGAAATCCAGCCAAGATGCAAGCCGTACAAAAACATAAGTAAAGCTATAATATTAAACATGACAGCCAAAATTACACCCGAAAAAAACGTAAACGCTATGCCAGCCAGACATACAAAAATATATTCGCTCTTGTTATCAGGCTCAGTTAAAAAATAAGGCATTCTTTTTGACCAACCGAAGCCAAAAAGTAACATAAAAAGTGCGCCAATAGGATCAAAAAGTTCAGCAAGCGAATATGACTTGATATTAAATTTTACTCCTGAAAAAATATGCGAAAGCCAAATATGAGAAACTTCTTTTAACGGCAAGAAAAAAATAATAGCTATAATCGAAGCTGCAAGTCTTGCAGTAAGAAGCGAAAAATTTAAATTTGGATCTAAAAACCAAAACCCGAACATTTGTAACCTCAGATAAATAGTTTTTATATTCTAAAATTTTTAAATAATAAAATCAACCATTGCAACTTTCCGTTATTGCTAAAAGTGAATATAAACTGCTTTTGAAAGTAGATGATTTGAAACAAAATATGGAAATTGTACCAAAAGATAAAGTTTTGAAAGACCTAAATATCTATAGTAAATTTTGGTTCGTTTTTTCACGTGGCGACATAGTTAAGAAATATTATGTGCCTAGATAGTGTACTTCGTAATGTGTTAAATCACATTTTGATTTAATATTATAAGGCTATGGGCATTGCTAAAATAAGATAACAGAATTATCAACTATGTTTAAATTTTTGGGCCAACAATAAGTTTTACAAGCAAAACAAGCAAGGTAATGATAAAGAATGCGATTCATACGCAAGTATATAATTTTCTGATAAGATACTTATCTGGTGGCTAATACTGTAGGCATCTGTCTGTATCATAAAATTTAGCTTCTTTTCACTTTTTTTTTCGTACGTATTTTGGACATCTTGTTTTACTTTTCATTGCTCATTTTTACTTTTTCTATCCTATTTTTGCAATGCCTAATTTATGGCATTGCTAAAAAAGATAGATATTTTCTCCGGCAACGCCGGAGAAAGTGATTTGGTTCTTTTACTACATTTATTTATACATGAAGATAATGTTCTATGAATTTTCATCACTTCTATTCATTTTGGCAATACCGCTATAACGATATAGGTAATATATTTAATGCACTAGGTATTGATAGACAAATAAGAATACTAGAATTAATGAACGAATACCTAAGTACCAAAGATTCTTATGACGATTGTAAAGTAGAATGGGAAAAGCAAGTAAATGACTTGGCCCTAGAAGATGAGGATAAAAAAGTTTTTGCTATACTTTTTGGGATCGCTGTTTTAGCTGAACCTTTGAGGGAATGTGAGATGATGGGGCAAGCCAAAGATGTGTGTACAATACAATGCTTCACTATTTAAATAAACTAAAAAAAAAGGTGATAACGCTGGGAACTGATGGGGATTGGGAAATGCTGGCAAAAGATTTAGAAAGTGGAAATCATAATAAACAAAAAAATCTATTTAAATTTTATAAACGTGTACGAGAGATGGCAAAATGCAAAGAACATAAATGGGAGGGTGTGCTAAAATATCTTGACATGGAGGCTGTGGAATCTTGATAAATTCGTGTATCGTTTTACGGTACGTGCATCGAGGTTTCTCAGCGAAATTAAATAAATAAGCAGTTCCCGTACACAAAATTTTGGCAATGCCAGAAAATATCTCTTGAAATAACACTGGTTTTTTATTTAAAATATCGGGTGTTGTTTTGGTAAATAAATTTTTAGATTTTTCCTGCTGGGTGCGCGGACTGCGTCCATATAACCCTACGATTTTTTATTTGGGAGTCTTGTTCTGCGGCTTTTGAATTGTAGGCCTGCTTTTATTTTTAATATATTTTTTAATATTAATATAATAGTTCAGGAAACGCGAGATTGTCGAGAAGACGCCCACCTGCTAGTTTGGTAGCAGGTTATAACGGACGCGATACGGCTTGGTGGGATTTTAGGTGTTTTATGATAGAATTCGAAGAAATTATTTTAAATTTAAAAGAAATTAACACAAAAATTTCTAATTTAAAAAGTGCTGTAAATTTTGATGAAAATTCAAAAATTTTATTAAAATTAGAAAATCAAGTTTCTGAGCCTGATTTTTGGAACGACCAAGAAAATTCGGCTGAAATTTTAGATAAATTAAAAATCGTTAAAAAAAAAGTCGAAGGCTTTAAGAATCTCGAAAAGAATTTTAGTGAAATTTCTGAGTTTGTTGATATTTGCAATTCAGAAAACGATGTTTCTTTTGTAGACGATATAAAAATCGATATAAAAAAATTATGTAAAAATTTAGAAGATTTTACTGTTGAAATGCTTTTATCAGGGCCTCATGATAGAAATAATGCAATTTTGACTTTTCATGCGGGTTCCGGCGGAACTGAAGCTCAGGATTGGAACGAGATGCTTTACAGAATGTATTGCAGATGGGCCGAAAAAAATAAAAAAAGAGTAAAATTGCTTGATTTTTTAGATGGTGAAGAAGCTGGGCTTAAAAGCGTTTCGGTTCTGATTGAGGGCGAAAATTCTTATGGCTTGTTAAAAGGCGAGGCAGGAGTTCACAGACTTGTCAGAATCTCGCCGTTTGATGCTTCCGGCAGGCGTCATACTTCTTTTGCGGCCGTCGAAGTCATACCTGAAATCGACGAAAAAATAACAGTCGATATTTCTCCCGATGATATGAAAATGGACGTTTTTAGAGCAAGTGGCGCTGGTGGGCAACATGTTAATAAGACTTCTTCTGCTGTAAGACTTACTCATATTCCAACCGGCATAGTAGTAAGTTGCCAAAATGAGCGCAGTCAAGTTCAGAATCGCGAGCAAGCTATGAAAATGCTAAAATCTAAATTACTCGAAATAAAAGAAAGAGAGCAGCTTGAAAAAATCGAAGATATAAAAGGCGTACAAAAAGAGATAACCTGGGGTTCGCAAATCAGGTCTTATGTTTTTATGCCTTATACTCTCGTAAAAGATCACAGAACAGGTGTCGAAATCGGCAACGTCCAAGCTGTTATGGACGGCGATATAAATAAATTTATTAATGCTTATCTTAAACAAAGTATAAAATAAAATAAAATAATATAAAATAGAAAGTATAATATGAAAACTTTATTATTAAATTCGATAGAAAAGGCCGCAGATTTAATTTTAAAAGGCGAAGTCGTAGCAATTCCGACCGAGACAGTCTATGGTTTGGCAGCTGATGCATTAAATAAAATTGCAGTAGAAAAAATTTTCAAAGCAAAAGGCAGACCAAACGATAATCCGTTGATAGTGCATATCGCAGATTTCGAAGAAATTTATAATTTTACAGAAAATTTGCCAAAAGAAGCCGAAATTTTAGCAAAAAAATTCTGGCCGGGACCGCTTACGATAATTATAAAAAAAAATAATATAATTCCGGATATTGTGACTGCAGGGCTTGACAGCGTTGCGATAAGAATGCCAGATTTAAATATAACAAGAGATTTAATAAAATTATCCGGGCGAGCTTTGGCAGCGCCTTCGGCAAATTTATCAGGCAGACCGAGCCCGACGACGTATAAACATGTTTTAAATGATTTAGAAAATAAAATTCCGGCGATTTTGATTGGGCCGGATTGTACTGTAGGTGTTGAATCGACAGTTATAGATTTGACTTCTGATCCTGTTTGTTTATTAAGACCCGGCAAAATTACTGCCGAAGAAATTTCAGGAATAATAAATAAAGAAATTATTATAGACAAATCTGTTAATAACTTGATTTCTGATTTAAAAGATGTAAAATCACCAGGTGTGAAATATAAACATTATTCGCCAGAAACTCGAGTTGTTTTAGTTCAAACTGACAAAAATAAATTCGCAAAATTTGTAAATTCTAAGCCCGAATGCGTTGCTATGGCTTTTGACGAAGATTCTGAATTTATAAAAAATTCTAATTTTATTTCATACGGTTCAGAAAATTCACAAACTCAGCAGCTGAGTAAACTTTTTGATTCTCTAAGAAAAATAGATAGTTATAACTCGAAAATTGCATATGTTCGTATTCCGGAAAATAAAAAAAATTTAAATCTTGCGGTTTTTAATCGTCTTTTAAGAGCTGCGGCATTTAATATAATTAATTTAAAATAATTTGATTAATTTATTTAATAATTGGATGTGTAAAATATTTGAAAACAAAAAGGCTTATATTTATAATTTTATTTGTTATTTTTGCTATTATTTGTGCAGTTTTTGTTATAAAATTTAAAAAAAAATCGACAGTCGAAGAAACTAAAGTCGTCCAAAACGATAGTTATGATTTTTTGATTTATAACACAGAGCCTGAATTACAAGAATGTCTTGAAAAACTAGCTGATGAGTATAGAAATATTTCAGGTATCGTTCCGGCAGTGTCGCTTAAAGATTCTGAAATGCTTACTGATTTTAATTCAGAAAATACTTCTCCTGATATTTTTATGATAAAAAATTTCGACGAATTAAAAATTCAAACGCAATATGGAAATGTTCTTGATTTTATGAACGCTTCTGAAAAAACTTTTCAGGAAATCACAAAAAATATACCTCGTGTTTTGCAGGCACAAGTTAACGAAATTAATAATTGCGGGATCCCAATTACAGTCTGTGGCTCAGGCTTTGCAGTTAATCAAAAATTACTTGCGTCGATTTTTGGCGAAGAAGCTTATAAAAATATCATAAACGATTTGATAACATGTTCTTATGAAGATTTTGTGAATTTTGTGAAAAATATAAAATCTCCATCTGTTGTTTTGAATAATAAAAATTATAATATTAATCAAGCAGCAGCAAATAATTTAGAAGCAATTTTTTCTTTTCATATGGAATCTCCGCTTTCAAAAATGCTGAATAATATTTTTGCTATGAATTTTGAAAGTGCTTCAGATTTATCAGGCGCAGAGAATTTATCTAACATGAAAGATAAATTTGCAAATTGGCTGCATATGTTAGATTTGATAACTTCGAATACTTCGATTAAACGAAGTAGTGATTTTACAAGTCTTGATAAAAATTCAAAATCAAGAGCTATAAAAGAATTTTCTGAAAATAAAACTTTATTTTTAGTCGCAAGCGATAAAGATTATTATGATATTAAATCTTGTAATTCAGAAACGGCTTCGCATTTGATTTTTATTCCGTTTAAATTTCCGTGCGAAAAAAACGAAAATAAAGATTTAAATACGAATCTTACTGTTTATTGTCCGTATTATTTTATGATTAATGCTAAATCTCAAAAATCCAAAATGGCTCAGGATTTTTTAACTTGGATTATTTCATCTCCGGTTGCACGAAAATTATTTTTAGAAGAAGCAAATTGTGTTTCTTATGATACACGTGACCCAGGAATAATCGAAAATACACTTTCACGCTCGGTTATAAGTTATTTGCAGTCGGAAAATGCGCTCATGCCAGTCTTTATGGGAATAAAAAAAATATGGCTGAGTTCAGTTTCGCAGCAATTAATAAAAAAATATTTTAATACAAATATTTGGAATAATTCTTATTATAATAATTTTGATAATTATTGCATAAAAAAATGGGGAAATAATAAATAAAATAAAATAAGATAAAAATACAAAAGAAAGGGAAAAAACTAATGGTTTTGGAATCTGTTAATGCAGGTGTTTTATCGATATTGCCGCCAATTTTGGCAATAATTTGCGCGTTATTTTTAAAAGAAATTTTGTCTTCGTTATTAATAGGCATATTTGCTGGTACGTTAATATATTCATGTTTTTCGGGCTTAAATTTTATGTATTCTATAAAACTTATTTTTGATTTTATAATCGAGAATTTGGCTAATAATGCCGACGTTTTAGTTTTTACTTCGTTATTAGGTGCAATTTCACAAATTATGATAGACGCCGGAGTGGCTTCTGGATACACAAAATGGTCTGAAAAAAGAATAAAAAATAAAAAATCTGCGCAGCTTTCGAGTATGCTGCTTTCTTTAATTTGTTCAATTGACGATACGTTTTTATGTTTGACAGTCGGTAACGTGATGCGGCCGATTATAGACAAAAATAAAATTTCTCGAGCAAGATTTGCTTACATACTTGATATGATGGCCTCCCCGATGGTTGTTTTGATGCCGATTTCAAGTTGGGCAGCAGCGATAGTAAGCTGTATGAACACAGCCGGAATTTCGGGTATGCAAATATTCTTAAAATCGATTATTTTTAATTTTTATGCAGTTTTTGCTATTTTTTTGGCTATTTTATCTTCGATTACAAATAAAAATTTCGGGATTATGAAAAAATTCGAACAAGAAGCAGAAAATAATAACGATATTTCAGCAGATCCAAAAACTGAATTAGAATTAGAATTAGAACCAGAAAAAAATAAAAACAAATCTGAGCCTAACGGAAAAATTTTTGAATTAGTTTTGCCTATTTTAGTTCTTATTTTAGGGGCGATTTTTATTTTGTTTGACAGCGGCGGATTTTTTTCAGGAAAATCTAAAAATTTTTCGGAAATTATAAGCAATGCAAATTCGAGTTTAGCGTTAAATTTTGGCTCACTTTTTTCAATTTTGATTTCATTAATATTATTTGTCCCAAAAAAATTAAAATTTTCAAAATTCATGGATTCTGTCTGTGAAGGGATTAAATCTGTGACTTTTATAAACGTCATGTTGGTGCTCGCCTGGAGTATGACTTCTATGTGCCAAACTTGCCTTTCAACGGGAGATTATATTAAAAACATGATTTCTTCGTTTAATATTTCAGAAACGTTTGTACCTGCTATGTCCTTTATCGTATCGTCACTTTTATCATTTGCAATAGGCTCATCATGGGCGACTTTCGGAATTTTAATACCAATAATTGCTAACGTAGCTTCTTCGATGAATTCTATTATTTTAGTTCTTTCTATGTCTGCGGTATTATCAGGCTGCATCGCAGGCGTAAATTGCTCTCCGGTTGCAAGCATGGGACTTTTAGCATCAGCAGGTTCAGGCTGTAAGCATCTTTGTCATATTTCAAGTCAAGTGCCTTATGCTATATTAATTTCAGTAATTTCGGCAATTGGATTTATTCTAGCACCGGTTATAAAAAATATTTTTGTTTTGTATTTTATTTTAATTTTTATTATAACTTGCACGTATTTTTTTATTTCAGGTAAAAAAATAAAATTTTAAATAAATAAATTCTCTCCGGCATCACCAGAGAGAACATTTTAGCTTGGTTTTGGGAATGGCCTTTAATTGGCCTTTTCTTTTAGTAGAAATATCTTTAACTGGTTTTCAGAAAATCGAAAAACCTGTCTCCCAAAATATATCCAGCTCAACGCACCCTCTTTGCAAACTAAGTGAACATTAATTCGCGCATTACCAACACCAAGTATAACTTTACCAGTAAAACCCCAATCCTTCGGCGAATCACATTGTATTACAATATTGCCGTTTTTTAAACTATTGATAAATAATATTAATAAATCGCCAAATTTTGTTTTACCATCACGCAATACACTCTCTGAATACTGACTTAAAATTGTTTTATCATTTTCTAATTTTAAAATCTCAACCAGCGCTTTTTTTAACAAATTAATTTTTTGATTATCTAGATTACCGTCTTTATCTTTTATGACATTAAACTTATCTGATAATTTTTCTACAATTTCAGTATTTTCGTCAACTCCTTTTTCTTCATTTTCATTTTCA
>JAGBNX010000052.1 GCA_017634155.1 Clostridia bacterium
ATAAAAATAAAAACCAGAAGAGTGACGCTAAAAGATCTTTAAGAGCTAAACCAGCGTGGCAGAAAGGTATTATTATGATAGCCGGCGTTTTTATGAATTTTCTGGTCGGAATTATTTTATCTATATTTTTAACGGCTGCAATTTACTAAATAGGTATTGATAAATTGTTTTTTTCAGGATATAGTGGGGAACGTTATGTTTTTTGGCTAAATTTTTGTCAACAAAGGAGTGATGTGTATGAGTAGCAGGAAACATGATTACAGAAGATTATTGGCGGCTTTGTGTGCATTTTCGGGTGCTTTTGCGGGTGCTGATAATTCTTTTGCAACCGGAAATAAATCTGGTAAAGAATCTACTAAAGCTTCTGGTGCTAAAAATGATAGCATTGGAAATATTGTTTTGGGGCTATACAGGAAACACCCCGTGGCAGCTGGCACGTTAACTGGCGTCGGCGCGAGTGCTGTCATTTTTTCGATCTATTTGGTTGGAAAAAAGGCGGGCATTTGGGGAAATCCGCAGAAATATCGGAAGCCAGATCCGGAAGAAGAACCGGACGAAAATCCGGACGAGCAGGTGACACCATTTGAGATGGTTCTCGGTGGTTCTTTAGCATTTCATAAATCTTTAGCGTTTTTGGCGTATTCTTATGATTGGAGTAAGAATGTTTGGCTCGATCAGTACTTTTATCATAGTCGCGGCGCTACGAATAAGACTATGAGGAAAGCGATACTCAAAGAAATGTTGTTCAAAAATGACGATTCCGAGGATGCTGAAAAGGCGCTGGTTGATTATTTAGATCGTGGAGGTGCTGCCGGGCGTAGTGAGTATGTGATTTTCAGGTTGGAGCCATGTGCGCAAGATCAGCCAGGTAAGTATGTGATTGTTTTTGACGCTAGATTATTGGCTAAAATGTCGTCAGCACAAAAGACGGCTATCCAAGATAAAGTTTACGAGAGAGGGGGTTTCGCTGTTCTCGGTGTTACGGTCCAGGAGAGTAAGCAAAATCAAGGCACAAGTTATGGTTGCTCTATAAAAAATTTAGGTGAGCTTGGCTATAATTTTAACTTTTATAAAGATTGTTATGTTTTTAATAAAAAAGAGGATAATGTTGCGATTAAAAATAGGAAATTAGAAAATAGTTTGTTTGAATTGTTTGTAGACAGTTTGACTATGTATTCCTCGAGTAAGAAGAAGGGGACAGTAAGTAATAATATTAAGCAGCAGTTTATTACTTCGCTTAATGGATTTAATGCGAAAGCTGGTAACGATAAGCAAGTTATATGTGACAATTCTGCTTTGTACGATATCGGTGGCACAAGGTTGTTAGTTTTCAATAATAAATGCAAAAGTGTTTTTTGTGATTTATTTAAGGATAAATTTTTTGTGCTTGGCGGCTATGGTTTTGTAGTTTTTGAGAAGAATGATCAAAATACTTGGGACGTTGCAGATTTCGGCGACAAGTACAAGATTACTTCAAAAAAAGATGTGGATTTTGGGTTTGATTTCGAGATTGCAAAGCCCAATTGATTCTTGGGAGTGCAAATCAGATGTGTTAATGATGAGATAAAAGTGCAAGGAGAAATACAACCTTTCCTGTTCGTGTTTGTTGTGCACACTTCCCTGCACTCCTGTTTTTTTGTGATGGATTATGTCTTGCCCAGGTCATACACTAAGTAGATTGCTTCATAGATACAACAGTTTTCGACATAAAAGCAACTCCTTTTAGTTTTTCGTCCGCTTGGCCAAAATCAAACTAACTAAAAAAAGCACAAATCTGACGGCGCCAGAGCGTGATTTTTAGTAATAAAAACTGGGTTATAGCACGTTTATTTTTTTTTGCAATAGTAAATCCAAGTTATCAGAAAAAAATTAAATTATTTGCGTCTTATGCCATTATCAAAAATTAAAATTTATATCTGAATAATATTGAATTTTTATTGAAAATATTATATAGTTATAATTAATAAAATTTTTGATATGGTGGTGGTATAGATGCAAAAATTTTTGATTATTTTTTTGATTGTATTTTATAATATATTCTGCACAAATGCATGTGATTTAAATTTTTCAAGATATAGCAATATTATTAATTCTAAAATTATTATTGACTATTTTCAAAAAAATAATTTAAAAATTAAAATTAATTCTCAAGATTTACAAGATAAAAATATAAAAAAATTATATAAATCTTTAAGAACATACATAAACGAAATTTATTTGAGAAATTTTACTTTCAAAGATAAAATTTTAAAAATAATAATAAAATTTAACGAAAATACTCAAGAATTTGATTTTGAAAATTATTTTGAACAAAAAGAAAATTATTCTGATACTCTATATGTTTGATTTTACGTATTTTTTTGATATTTTACTTCTTATTTATGAAATTAATAAAAACACTATCTCCGGCGTCGCCGGAGATATTTATATTTGATTTTTGCATATTTTTTATATTATTAATTATAAAAATCGAAAAAAGCTTGATAAATTTTTTTGGAATAAATTATTACAAGAAAGTGTGGTTTATAATACCACATAAATTTTAAATTTTTAAGGAGTTGTTTTTATGGCGTTTAGATCGAGAAAACTCGCGAAAGCCTTGGCATTAGCCGTTCCATGCAGTTCATTTGTTTGTCCTTCACAAGTTTACTGTGCAATTCATCTTTGGCAAGTAGACGGGCTAGATGGTTTGTATAACGATGAGACTAAAGATTTATATATATATTGACGGTGGAGGTAAAATAGATAAAAATAGTTTTAAAAATACCACTTCATTTCCAGTTAAAGATGTTAAACGTATTTTTATCGGGACAGGTTTAATAGTTTGCGATAACGC
>JAGBNX010000053.1 GCA_017634155.1 Clostridia bacterium
ATCTGAGACCCCTTTTAGACTAAAAGGTTGTTAGGGCAGTTGTGTTAGCTGCGTAATCTGTTTAGCTTACTGCTCCTAATTGGTCCTTTGCTTTCTCTTGTGTTTTCTTACTTTCTCTCTTTTCCACTTTGTTTTTTTCTTATTTATTTTTTATTTTTTTTGGTTTCAGTTTATATTCTATCATTTTAGTTCGGTTTTGGAGGTTTTTTATGTCTTTGATTCCTTATGATGATGACTTTTTTGGTTTCCCTACTAATTTTTTTGATACTCAGAAAATTTTTAAAAATCCTATATTGATTGATGTCATTGAGAAAAAAGACTGTTTTGATGTAATCGCTAATATTCCCGCGGGAGTTCCGAAGTCTGATTTAAAATTAGAATTTGATAAGGGCTATTTGACTTTGAACGTTTCTGTTAAATCTGAGTCATGTGATAAAAAGTCGTGCAATTATCTTTTGAAAGAAAGGTTTAGTGGTCAATATTCAAGAAGGATTTTTATCGCTGATAATTTGGACCGTTCAGGTATAAAAGCTAGTTATAATGATTCTGTTTTGAGAGTTTGTATCCCTAAGTTGCAGCAAGATAGTACCAGTAAATCAATAGCTATTAATTAGTGTTTATTTTTTGAGTGACTAAGTTTTTAGTCCTCTTTTTATTTGTGCACCATTAGCTCAGCTGGTCAGAGCACCTGACTCTTAATCAGGGTGTCCAGGGTTCGAATCCCTGATGGTGTACCAGGCTCGTTGGTCAAGCGGTCAAGACACCAGCCTCTCACGCTGGTAACGCGGGTTCGATTCCCGCACGAGTCACCACTTTAAAAATTGAATTTTTAGTATAAAACAAAATAGTATTAAAGTATGTAAGCAAAGTTATTTCTAAGCTACGAGTATTGTGTTATAAATAGGTAAAGAGGCGTAAATTATTCTGAAAATATAATTTATGTTTAGAAATAACTCAAGTCAAGCCGAAATTATAAATTAAATACATAATATATGAAGTTATTAGTTGATTTTTATACTTAAATATTTTTTTTATTTTTTTCAAAACGTTTTTCATGTTTAAAAAATTTTGATTCCAGATTTTTATCAGATTTTGAATCGTAAATTAAATTTTTATTCTCAGGATTATATCTAAATAAATCAAAAAATCCGGAATTTACTGCAAGCTTCTGGGCTTCTAATGAATTTTGAAGTCCGCCTTTTATTTTGTGACCAATGCAGGGCGAATAGGCTATTATTAATGCTGGACCATTATGATTTTCAGCTTCACAAAACGCATTAACGCACTGATTCGGATTCGCGCCAATCGAAACTTGAGCAATATATACGTTTTCGTAAAGCATCATCATTTTAGCTAGTGATTTTTTATTTTTATTTTTCCCGGCAAGTTCAAACGGGGCTACAGCATGTTTTGGAGTAGATTTTGAAGCCTGACCGCCGGTATTCGAATAAATTTCAGTATCAAAAACTAATATGTTTATATTTTCACCCGAAGCTATTACGTGATCAAGCCCACCAAAGCCTATATCATATGCCCAGCCGTCGCCGCCGAAAATCCAAAATGATTTTTTTGATAAATATTCTTTTTTAGATAAAATTTTGGCGATTATTTTGCTAGAAAAATCTTGATTTTCTAAAACTTTAATTAATTTTTGCGAAATTTCGAAATTTTTTTCACCTAAATTAAAAGTTTGAATATATTCTAAACATATATTTTTTAATTCAGGATTAATATTTTGAGTTAAAAGCTCTTGAATATTTTCTAGAATTTGATTTCTTATTGCTTTATGCGCATCAAGCATGCCGATTCCAAACTCAGCAGCGTTTTCAAATAACGAATTTTGCCATGCAGGTAAAAAATTTTTTTTACTTTTGAAATACGGCACGTCATAAAAACTGCCGCCCCAAATAGAACTGCAACCCGTTGCGTTAGAAATTATTAATCTATCTCCGAAAAGCTGAGTAACGAGTTTTGCATACGCCGTCTCGCCGCATCCTGGGCAAGCTGAACTAAATCTCATCAAAGGCTCTCTTAGCTGACTGCCTTTTACTGTATTAACTAAAAATTTATTTTTAATTTCTTCGGGAATTTCAATTTTTTCGAAAAAATCAGTTTTATAATTATTATTTTCGGTCATTTCAAGCGCTTTTTTGTTTTTCATCCCAGGGCAAATTTTTGAACACAAAGTGCAGCCGGTGCAGTGCTCAGAGTTTACATAAACCGAAAAATTAAATTTAGAATCGCCTAACAAATTTGCAAATTTTAAATTTAAACTTTCGTTATTTTTGCAATAGACTTCTTTCGAAGCAAATAACAGACATTCTCTCCAGCGTTGCTGAAGAGAGTTCTCCTGGTTTAATTTTTCAGTTTTGAAAAAATTATTATAATTATTTTTATCAAAAATATAAGTTCTGATACATCCATGAGGACAAATTAACGAACAAAGTCCACATTGAATACAATTTTCGGGAATCCAATTGGGAATTTTTTTATTATTAAATTTGTTTTTTAAAGAACTCCCAACAGGCGTATTGCCGTTTGCAAATTTTAAAATTTTAGAAACCGGTAAATTATTCATATTAGTTTCAAATTCGGGATTTTTTGTTACATTTTTTTCGCACAAATCTATTTTTTTGACAGTCTCAAAAGCAATATCAAAAGCATTTATATTAGAATTTATTAATTTTGGGTCTTTTTTGTAATAAAAATCTTTTATAATTAATTTTAAAAAATCTTTTTGTTTATAAAAATTCAAGTCCAAACAAATTTTAAAAAAAGCGCCTTGCATAATTATACCATAAAACGATTTTAAATTTAAATCTTCGGCAATTTTTTGAGCGTTTATAATACAAATTATTATATTATTAATTTTAATATAATCATATAATTTTTTCGGAATTTTTATATTATCTTGCGAATTAATCAAAAAAATCGAATTTTTTTTAAGACTTTTAGTAAAATCATATTTAAAAATATATTCCGGATTGCTGCAAATTAAATAATCAGCTTTTTCGATATAATATTCAGATTTAATTTTATATTTATTAAATCTTAAATGAGAAATAGTAAGCCCGCCGCTTTTTTTGGAATCATATTGTGGATAAAACTGAATATTAAAATCTGTATTTTCGCCGATTATTTTTGTGATATTTTTCACGGCGCCAATCATGCCGTCTGAGCCGAGCCCAAAAAATTTGCATTCTATTGCATTATTTATTTCCTGTGTTTTCGAAAATTTATTATTAAAATTATTTAGTGACAATTTCGTGATATCATCATTTATGCCGACAGTAAAAATTTTTTTCGAATTTTCTTGAAACATATTTTCAAATATACCCAAAATATCTTTAAAAGAAGTATTCTTGCCGCCGATTCCGTATCTGCCACGCAAAACTTGAATATTTAAATTTAAATTTAAATTATTAATTGATGATAAAATATCTAAAAATAAAGGCTCCCCGGTGGCGCCGAATTCTTTTGATTTATCAAGAACCGAAATTTTTTTTACAGATCTAGAAATAATTTTACAAAAATAATTTGAATTAAAAGGCCTGAATAACCTGACTTTTATCAATCCCACTTTTTTATTTTGATTTTTATTTAAATAATCAACTACTTCTTCGATACTTGAACAAATCGAACCCATGGCAATAATTATATATTCAGAATTTTTATCGCCGTAAAAATCAAACGGATGATAGACCGTCAAAAAATTATTATTAAAAATATTCATATATTTGCAAATATTTTCAAAAATTTTTTGTTCAAAAATATTATTAGCTTCGCAGCACTGAAAAAATATATCGTCGTTTTGATTGCTACCTCGTATGAAATTTCTTGACGGATTCAAAGAAGCATTCCTGAATTTTTGTACCTGATTATAATTTAATATATTTTTTAGATAATAATTATTAATTGTTCTTATTTTTTGAATTTCATGCGAAGTTCTAAAACCGTCAAAAAAATGCAAAACAGGAAAAAAGCTATCGATTGCAGCCAAATGCGCAATTGCTGCGAAATCCTGAGCTTCTTGAACACTCGAAGCACAAAGCATGGCCCAACCAGTTTGCCTGCAGGCATAAACATCACTGTGATCGCACAAAATCGAGAGAGCATGCCTCGCAATCGCGCGCGAAGCGACATGTATAACTCCCGGCAAATGAGCTGCGCTTATTCGGTACATCTCCGGAATCATAAGTAAAAGTCCCTGAGAGCACGTAAAAGTAGCAGCCAGAGCTCCTGACGTGAGCGCCCCATGCATCATTGCAATGCTCCCGGCTTCCGACTGCATTTCTCTTACCAGAACTTTTTGCTCAAAAAAATTTTTTTTATTCTCAAAAGAAAATTTATCGACAAACTCGGCTATTTCAGTCGAAGGCGTTATAGGGTACACACATGCAATATCTATAAAATTATAACAAATTCTCGCGACTGCCTCGTTGGCACTTGTTACAATATAATTCTTGTATTCTTCCATAAACACCCCGTGCGATAAATTTACTATTTCACAGAAGCACTTGTTAAAATATAATTTATATACTCTCTCACATACGCCCCTTGTAACAAATCTGTTATTTTACAGAATGTACATGATAACAAAATTAACAACAAACTTGAAGCCTTGCTTATTTGTATAAAACACCAGTTTACATTTTGTAATCTGAAAAGAATAATCGCAAATTATGCAGTAAATTTATCCAAATAAAAGACCAGGCGCACGCCATACAAAATCTGCAGCCGAAAAATTTCTCATACCAGCAAGCAAATTACCAAAAAACTCAAAATCTGGCATCCATTTTACATTCGATAATTTGGTATTATCACTTTTGAATATATCGTCAGAAACATATACCCCATCTTTACCATATGGACTGTGAATATTATTACTGGCAAACGCATTTCCAATTCTCGAAGCGCCATTATTAAAAAACTTATACAAATCGCCGAGACCAGGCATCACGTTAGCATTTTTCTGCACGGAATAAAACATACTTATTTGCGCTGTTATTACGTCACGATCACCGTTTAGGTCAATACATATAGATGCTCCCAACAAGGGGTCTACAATAAATAAAGTATTACCGACAATAACATAACAAAAAGTATGATTGGCAAGCCCAAAAGTTATGGGAATATCATATGACATAAGTCCTACTTTCATATCTGCAAAACGTTCAGGTTGACGTCCCTGAGGTCCATACTCGGAGTAAATATAATATAAAAATGCAAGCGAAGCATCCCAACATGTAACATTTCGCTTTTCTTGGCTGTACAATGCATTGCTTTCAAGTGCACGTTCAATAGCAGTTTTATTTTTAAACCCAGCAACAATTCTGCGTGCCCCGGTATAGAGTAAAGAGTAAGCATTTTTTTTATTGCTGGCCTTAAGATCTTCTAATTTCTCATCAATAGCTGACTTTAAACCATACAATCTTTCTGGCACCTTAGACGACATATCCCGAAGAAGACTGAAATCAATAGAAATTTCAGCATCACCGTTAACTTTACTATAAACCACAGCACTGACAACGCCGGCTGTCAAAAGTACACCAAGAGCCGTTAACACCGGATGTCTACTTATAAAACTACCACTGCTATTGGAATTTTTCGACGATCCCTCATCTTGTTCAGTTTCGCTAAGCGCGTTTTCTGTTTTACTTTCTACTAATTCATGTTCATCACGTTTATCAGATTTATTTCTTTCGTGCTCATTACTAAATTTTCCATCGCCAGTCTTACTACTATCCTTGGAATTTCCCAACGATCCTTTATCTTGTTTAGTTTTGTTGGACATGTTTTCTGTTTTATTTTTTACTGATTTGCGTTTATCACGTCCATCAGATTTATTTACTTCTTGCCCACTCCTAAATTTTTTATTAACAGTTTTATTGTCTGCTGCGGTAAAATTTCCGTTAAACGCAACAGTCATTCCAAACAACGCTGAAAGAATTCTCTTTGTGTTGCGATTTTTATCACTACTCATACTGTAAACCATTCCTAACAAAATTAAGTATTCGACGCCTTAACGCAACGCCGTGCATAAATTATGACATAATAAAAATAATTTTTCAAGCATTTTTTTCGGTAGCTAAAAAAAATCCGAAAACAAATTGACAAACTCAACGCGCAATTTGTCTGATAGCAAGTTCGTAAAAAATCTGTTTTTTAGCCATTAATTCTTCAAAAGTTCCTTGTTCGCAAATGGTGCCTTTGTCTATAACTATAATTCTATTGCAATTTTTAATAGTAGAAAGCCTGTGGGCAATTACTATTCGAGTGCATTTCAATTTGTCGATATTATCCGAAACTATTTTTTGGGTTATATTATCAAGCGCCGAAGTTGCTTCATCAAATAATAAAATTTTCGGCTTACTTATAAGCGCTCTCGCAATCATAAGTCTTTGTTTTTGGCCGCCCGAAATTCCGCCGGAGCCTTCGGAAATTAACGTATGCATGCCCATTGGCATATTCTCAATATCTTTATCAAATCCGGCCATTCTGGCGGCTTCCCAAGCGTCGTCTATAGTCTTCCAGGGCGCAGTAACTATTATATTTGAAAAAATATCGCCTTGAAATATAGCTCCGTTTTGCATGACAACTCCGATGTTTTGTCTTAAACTTCGCTTGTCAAGAGTTTGAATATCACGTTTATCGTAATAAACAGCGCCGCGTTCGGGAGTTTCAAATCCGAGTAATAATCTCATAATAGTCGACTTACCACATCCGGTTTTGCCTACTATCGCAAGATATTCGCCGCGTCTTATTTTTAAAGTCAAATTTTTTAAAATAAAATCACCGGTTTTATTATATCTGAAATTTGTATTACAGATTTCTATTTCGCCATGAAGTGCGTCGACTATTTTGCCTTTGTTGCTGTTTTCTGTTTCAGATTCCAAAAACGGTTTTATTAAGTCTATAATCGGTTTTAAATTTGCAAATCTGAGCGCTACGCTGTTTAAAGACATTATTGCTGCGCTTACTGCGCCATAAGCGATATTAAACGCCATGTAATTTGCAACCGGAATTTTATTTTTTGCTGCCATATAATAAAGCGCAATCGAACCTAACGAAGAAATAATTAAACTTATAATAGAATAAATTTTTAAAATAAACGGCGGATTGTAATCAAGTTTTTGAGATTTAGAATATTCTTTTGCCCAAATCGAAAAAATTCTTTTTTCAGCTCCTGCGATTTTTATTTTTTGCATTCCGCCAAAAATATTAAAAACTAATGCCTGTAATTTTGGAGATAATTTTAATTTTTTATTGCTTACGCTTTGCTTTAAAAAAGTTATTAAGACTGAAAAACAAAGCGAAATAAATATAATTGCAAGACCTACGGGGACTAAACTAGGCGCTTGACTTGTCATTTGGAAAATATATCCCAAAGAAAAAAATGCAGTTAATAAAGTAGATAAAAAAGTATCTGAGATTATATTACAAAGAACTGCTACTTGATTGATTCTGCTTGATAAATCTCCTGCAGAGCGTTTTTTGAAAAACGAAGCCGGAAGACTAAAAAGTCGCATCATGATTGCGCTGTGAACTGCCAAATTTAATTTGCCCTGGAGTCTTGCTTTTAGCGTACTCTGAGTTATTTTTATTAAAATTCTTCCAAAAGTTATCCCCAAAAGAGTCGAAGCTACTGTCTGGAGCAGACTTATAGATCCCGATGGAACTATAATATTATATATTAAATTTGTAATATACGGCATAATCATGCCTAAAAGCTGCATTACTAAATAAATTAAAATTAAAAATATCATATCTAAATACGAAATATTTTTAATCATGAATTTTACTAAATCTATAATTTTCATCGGACCTTGAGTAAAAGACCTGTAAAAGCAAAAGGCGTCTGTTGAAAATTCTTTAGCGTTTTTTTTGTTTATTTTTACTGATTTCCCAAATTTATCATGATAATAATATCCTGACCATTTGCCTGGAATTAAAGCTACGATTTCGCCGTCTTTTTTGCTTGCAAGAATTGCCCCCGAACCGTCTTTCCACCATTCGCCAACAAGTTCTACTCTTCTTTTCATCATGCCGGACGGCCTTAAAATATATTCTATTTGTTGACCCAAATCAGTTATATCTTTTGGAATTTCCGGAATTTTTTGGCCAAAATAATTTAAAATACACGAAATTGCGGCTTTAGTTTCAATTCCGCTGGCAGGACTTGAAATTCCTAAGACGTTTAATAAGTCCTGCATGGCTTCGTTGTAAAGTTCTTCGTCATGATGCTTTTTTAATTTTAATCTTTCGTCATTTAGCATATTTTTCGCCCCCTGCTTTTATTTATTTTTTTATTTATTCGACAGTAACTAACTTAGCATATAAGCCTTTTTGGCTCATAAGCTCTTCATGATTTCCTGTTTCGATAACTTTGCCTCTATCCAGAACTATAATTTGGTCGCAATCGCGTATTGTTGATAATCTGTGAGCAACTACAACGCAAGAACAAGCAAGATTTCGTATATTTTCTATAACTTTTTTTTCAGTTTTTGCGTCGAGTGCCGAAGTAGCTTCATCTAAAATTAATAAAACAGGTTCTATACTGAGTGCTCTTGCGATTTCAATTCTTTGACACTGGCCTCCCGAAAAATCTTTTCCACCCTCGCCGATTATGTGATTATAGCCGTCTTTTCTAGATACGATAGTTTCATGAATATCAGCGTTATTACTGGACATAATCATAGTAAAATCTTCTACAGAGTTATCCCACATTTTTATATTATTTTTTATGCTGTCATGAAATAAAATTCGTTCTTGGTCGACCATCGAAACGCAATTGTGAAAAATATATGGGTCTATCTGACTTCTTTCTTTGCCGTCGAACAAAATTTTTCCGGACCATGGCTGATAAAGTCCCATAATTAATTTTGACAAAGTAGATTTCCCGCAACCGCTGCCGCCGACTAAGGCTACCCATTTTCCGGGCTCGAGTTTTAAAGAAAAATTTTCGATTAAAGGCGCCGCCAACGGACTATATCCAAAAGTTATATTTTTAAGCTCAAGAGAACCTGTTAAAAAATCGCTGCTGAGTTTTTTTCTGGGAGTTTCCGGTACAACTGAAATATCTAGTTTATAATCAAGAACGTCTTCAACGCGCTCCATTTCGTTTTTTATTCCCAAAAAGCTTTGATAAACGTCCATAAAGCTGTCTATTGGCTGTCTAAAGCCTACGACAAAACCTTCGAATGCCGTTAGCATACCAATCGTGAATTTGCCTTCGATTATAAAATAAATTCCGGTAATTTTTAAAACTAAACTTACAAATTCCTGAATTATAACCGGAATATTGCCTATATATTGGGCAAATTTTAATATCTTAACGTTTGTATTATTTTGTTTGGCATAAAATCCAGCCCAGCGTTCGAAAAATCCGTTCTCGGCACCGGTTGATTTTATAGTTTCTATCATTTCGACTGCTGAATAAGTCACACTCATGAGCTTGCCTGAATTTGGGAGCGATTCTTTTTGGATTTCAGAAAGCTTTTGCGAAGTCCATCTGACTATAAAAATATTTATTATCGTAGCCGCGATACCAATTAATGAAAGTTGCCAGCTGTAATTAATCATAAAAAATAAATAAAATATAAGCGAAAAAAGATTCATAAGCATCGGAGCCACTTTTTTTATCATAACAAGTGATATCATAGCCGTCGATTCTTGCCTAGAAACTATATCGCCAATATATCTTTGTGCAAAAAACTCAAGCGGGAGTCTTAAACAATGCCACATGAATCTTGAAGCCGAAATTATCGCAAATTTTCCTTCGATTTTTAACCAATGAATAGATTGTACTATGCCTATAAATACGTTTAAAATTAATACGCCAAACAAAATAATTAAAAACCAATTAAGCCAATTTTCGTTTCCTGTAGTTAAAATATTATCTATAAAAAATCTGTCAAATAACGGGTAAACAAGATTAATAATGCCGAGCGCAATGCTCATCATTGTTGCCAAAAAAAACGGGAAAAGTGAATTTTTTAAGCATTTTTTTAAAAAAGAAATTACGCTTCTGGGCTTACCCTCGGGCTTAAAATTTTTAGACGGCGTTATTGACAAAAGTATTCCGGTAAAAGAATTATCAAAAGTTTCCATGGATTCAACAACACGTCCACGTGAGGGATCATTTATATAAACTTTCTTTTTTTTATAATCAATTTTAGTTACGACAACAAAGTGATTAAAATTCCAATGTATTATAGCCGGCAGCGTCATTTCGCCGATATCAGCAGGCTCGAGTTTATAGCCCGAAGCATCGAAACCGTAATTTCTGGCAGCTACTAGTATATTTTTGGCAACACTGCCGTCGCGCGAGACTCCGCAGTCTTTTCGAGCTTTTGGCAAGCTCACCCATTTGCCGTAATAAGCCGAAATCATGCATAAACATGCTGCGCCACATTCAAGAGCTTCCATTTGCATTACAACCGGAACTTTACGTCTCAAATTAATCACCTTCTTTACTTAAAAAACAAATTTTTAATTATTATTAAATCAACAAAATTATTATTTTTATTAAAAATTATTTGTTTAAAATAAAATCGATAGCTCTTTCTCTACCGATAATTACGCTCGAAGTGCACTGTGAGCCGTCTATAATTTCAATTTGGGCAATTTTATCTTTAGATGGCTCTTTTAATAAAGTAACAACTTCGACGCAATTATAAGCAGGCAGAATTTGAGCAATCATATTTGGATTCTTAAATTTTTTTAAAATACTTTCTTCGTCAACAATTTTTTTGCCAACGCTTTCTATTTCGCCATTTATATAACCATATTCTTCGGCAGAAATATATTCGGGAGAAATTCTTGTCTGCATGCCGACTTTAAATTTCTGCGAAGTACCTATATCAACAAAAGAATATAATTTTTTAACTCCGTTTTCAGTAATAACAATACCTGGAATTTTTTCGTATTTGGGAATATCAGAATTAAAAATCCAGACTATACCTGCAAATAATATCGAAAAAATAGCTATTATAATTAAAATTAAATTCGGGCTCGTAACTTTAACATATTCGTCCAGCTGCTCGGGAGAAGAAACTCGCTCCAAAGAACTTTTTCTAAAAAGATTATTATTTGCCATAATTACACCTCCGCTTGCAAAAAAAGAATCTTGTGCAGATAGTACAAAATTAAATTTATAAAGTCAAATTTTATTAGCGAAAATATATACTATTTTTTTAGGGCTTTTGTTGTCAAAGAAATTCCGTGCCTATACAAAAAACAATTGATTTTTTATTTTTTTCATGATAACATAATCATGGTGTGCGTTTGTACGTTTGTACGTTTGTACGTTTGTACGTTTGTACGTTTGTACGTTTGTACGTTGTACAGTGAATGTGCGGCAGTATAAAAAGTGCGGATGTGCTCGTAATAGCGCTTTTTGGTGCTTATTACATTTTTGTTTTATTAAAATTTTATATATAGAGGTGTTGTTTATGTCTAAGTTTTCTAAACGCGCAAAATTTTTGTCAATTTTAGCGGCTGCAAGTGCTGTCGGAGGTACTGGTGCCGGAGCAATGAATAAAAGTAAAAATACGGCAAGTGTTGGAGCCCAGAATGCAGTAAAATATGAAGGGAATTTGGGATTAAATACAAGAAATAATTTGCGGGTCACCAAAGGTCCTAGATTTTCTATTGAGCCAAAATCTGCTTTCATTGGTGGAGCTGCTGCTGGCGGAGCAGTAGGATTAGCTTGGCTGCTTACTCATTTATTTTCAGGTAATAATTCAAGCGAACAAGATAAATATACTAAAGAATGCTTAGATTATCTTATCGAAACTTTGAAGAAAAACAAAATTGTTGGAATTAAGGTTAAGAGTAAATATTCTGAGTTGAGAGTAGAATTTCTTGATAGAGAGGGCAACAGTTTAAGTTTGCCGAAGATGATCGAGAAGATTGGCGAATTTGAAAGTACTGACAAGTTAGATAAGACGCAGTTAGATGCTGCAAATCTCAGAAACAGGCGTAAGAAATTTGAAATTATTCAAAAGTTAGATATTGGTCGCCAGGCTTTTATAAACAATATTATGGAAACTTTCGGCGACGATTTAGTTGTTGTAGGTTTCGTTAATGATAAATATAAATTGAGTAAGGACAAAGATGGCAATATTTTATTAGATGGTCACTCTTTAGAAGAAGAAAAAAAATATATTCAAGAAGATACGGTAAAAGGTATTGCCAAAATATATAGAAAGGCTAATAAAAGAAAGCAAATAAAGAAACAGAAAAAGAAATCATAGAAAGAGAAAGAGACCGACAATAAGTTTTACGAGCAAAGCGAGCAAGGTAATGACGAAGAAGACGATTCATA
>JAGBNX010000054.1 GCA_017634155.1 Clostridia bacterium
AATGCCTTTCCTACTACAACAAAAATTATTAGATGTTAATCATGTTTATATTTAGATTCCATATATTTTTTTATTTTAATACATAATTCGAATTATGTTTTTCTCTAATAAAATTTATCTCCGGCATCGCCGGAGATATTTGTGTTTGATTTTAAATATTCTTGATATTATTATATGCAATATGTGCATGAGTTTGCGAGGGGGGATTTAATGGGTTTTGAAAGTTTAACAGAAAAATTAACGACGGTTTTTAAGCGCTTGGGCTCTAAAGGCAAGCTCATAGAAGAAGATATTAACGCTGCGATGAAAGAAGTAAAATTTGCGCTTTTGGAGGCAGATGTTAATTATTCTGTTACCAAAAATTTTATTGCGAGAGTTTCCGAAAAAGCACTTGGAACTCAAATTTTAAAAAGTTTAACGCCGGTTCAGATGGTGATAAAAGTCGTAAAAGACGAACTTGTTAATTTGCTCGGCGGTGGGGAGTCTAAACTTAATTTACAAAAAAATAGAATAAATATCATAATGCTTTGTGGCCTACAGGGCGCAGGTAAAACGACTCATGCTGCTAAACTTGGACTTTATTTAAAAAATAAAAAATTTAAGCCTCTGATAGCTGCTTGTGATATTTACAGGCCTGCGGCAATCGAACAAATTGAAATTTTGGGTAAAAATGCAAAAATAGACGTTTTTTCGCAGCAAAATACAAATCCTGTTGATATCGCAATTAATGCTTTAAATCATGCCCAAAAAAATAGTTATGATATTTTAATACTTGATACCGCCGGCAGACTTCATATTGATCAAAAATTAATGGAAGAATTAAAATCTATCAAGATAGAACTTAATCCTCATGAAATTTTGCTCGTCGTAGACGCAATGACCGGTCAAGATGCCGTGAATATTTCAGATTCTTTTAATAAAATGCTTGATATCACAGGTGTGATTTTAACTAAATTTGATGGGGACTCTCGTGGCGGCGCGGCGCTTTCAATAAAAGAAACGACCGGAAGCGTTATAAAATTTATCGGAGTTGGTGAAAAACTCGGCGACCTGGAGCCGTTCAGGCCTGAAAGAATTGCTACTAGAATTCTTGGTATGGGCGATGTTCTTTCATTGATAGAGAGTGCTCAGGAAAATTTTGATAAAGAACAAGCCGAAAATATGGCAAAAAAATTCAGTCAAAACAAGTTTGATTTTGAAGATTTTTTGGCACTTTCAAATCAAATAAAAAAAATGGGGCCGCTAAAATCTATAATTTCTCGTTTACCCGGCGTTGGGAACTTGAATAATTTAAATATTGATGATAAACTAGTCGATAAAGTGGAGGCAATAATCTTGTCTATGACTGTTAAAGAGCGCCGAAATCCTGATATTATTGATTTTTCGCGAAAAAAAAGAATTTCGTCAGGTAGTGGTAGTAAACTCGAAGATGTTAATAATCTTTTGAAAAGATTTGTCGAGATGCGAAAATTTATGAAGCAATTTAATTCACAAGGCGGTTTTTTCAGTAAATTCGGATTATTCTCTAAGTTCAAAAGATAATATAAATTTATAAATTAAGGAGTGAGTTCTTTGGCATTAAGAATCAGATTTGCAAGATTTGGCAAACATAAAAAGCCTTTTTATAGAGTGGTGGTAGCAAACGCATCTTCGCCCAGAGACGGCAAGTTTATTGAACGTTTGGGGACTTATGATCCTTTTCAGGAAGAAAATAAGCTTAATTTGAACGTTGAGAGAGCACGCTATTGGATAAAAAATGGCGCACAGCCTAATGATATTGTCAAATTTTATTTGTCTAAGCTGGAAAATGCTTGATTTATGCATGAGTAAATAAAAAATATAATTTTTTTGATTTAAAATAAATAAAACAAAATGATAGTCTTAGCAATCGAAACTTCATGCGATGATACTTCTGTCGCGCTTGTTGATGATAAGAAACATGTTTTGGCTATGCAAACAGTTTCAAGACTCAAAGAGCATGCAAAATTTGGCGGAGTAGTTCCAGAAATAGCCGCCAGACATCATGAAGCGTCGATTTTGTGTGCGGCCGAAAGTGCTTTAAATTTATCAGGAATTAAAAAAAGTGAAATTAGTGCTGTTGCAGTAGCAGACAGACCAGGTCTAAAGGGCTCTTTATTAGTCGGTACGAGCTTTGCCAAAGGCATTTCGTTGGCTGGAAATTTGCCAATTATATGTGTTGATCATATAGAAGCTCATGCTGTTTCTTGCATAATAGAAAATAATAATTTAAATCCTCCGTTTTTGAGTTTGGTGATTTCCGGAGGTCATACGAGTGTTATCGAAGTTAAAAATTATAAAAATTTTAAAGTTTATTTTAAAACAATTGATGATGCCGCAGGTGAGGTCTTAGATAAAGTCGCACGAAATATGGGGATTGCTTATCCCGGTGGAGCGGTTCTGGATAAAATGGCAAAATTCGGCGATAAAAATAAATTTAAAATGCCAATACCAAAAATTAATAATTTTAGTTTTTCCGGAATAAAAACTTGGGCTATAAATATTGCAAAAAAAATTAATAGTGAAGATGAAAAAAAAGATTTAGCGGCTTCGCTTGTTTACGGTATTTCAAATTATGTCTCTGAGAATTTAATCAGAATCGCACATGAAATTAATTATAAAAAAATAGCTATTGGCGGAGGAGTTGCCTGTAGTGAAGTCTTGCGTGAAGTTATTGCAAAAAAATGCCAAGAGCAAAATTTTGAATTTTATAAAACTCAAAAAAAATATTGTTCTGATAATGCTGCGATGATTGGTATTCTTGGAATGAATCAGTTTCTTGAATAAATTTAATTAATATGATAAAATACTTACGGGTTTAGATTTATGAAAATAAAGTAAAAAATACATATCAGAGGTGACAGTAAATGCCAATTAATATCCAAAATCAAGATAAAAAAATTGAAAATTCAAAATTAGAACTTAAAAATAATAATTCTTCGTATGAAAAAAGCTCATGGGAGTTTTTCAATAATTCATTTATGAAATATTCGCTCGGATGCATTGGTATGGGTTCTACTGCGTTAGTTATAAAATTAATTTATGACAAGATTCATGAAAATCAGGTTAAATTAAATAATATTAAAAAATTTATTTTAAAAAATTTTTTCGTAAGTAAATGGGAAAGAAATTCTTGTTGGAACGATGTTTTTATTCAGCATTTAATGTG
>JAGBNX010000055.1 GCA_017634155.1 Clostridia bacterium
ATCTTTGTTTATTTTTTACTATTCCATTTTTTGTACATTCTTTTCCATAACATTTTGGACATATCTTTCCGTTTTCCATTTTTCGCTCCATGTTTTATTTCCTGAATATTTTTTCATTTTCTATATATTTTGTCAATACCCAATAGATTTTGCAGTTGACGGTGCAAAACTACCAAAGCCACAATTTTCTCCGCTAGATTTGTATGGATCTCCAGGATAAGCAGCATACGGATCAGGTCCGTATGGCTTATTGTCGGACCCTACAAACCAATCTTTTTTTATCAAATATTTATCAGTAAACTCTTGCTCATTTATTTCATATCCGTAATACTGAAGAAGCATAGTAGAACTCACAGCTTCGCAACCGTAAACTATTTCATTTTGATTTATGTACGGCACATTTATTAGCTTCGTCGGTGCACAAGAGTTTTTAATTTCTCCCGAAGAAATACTTAATTCTGTAGCAATTTTCTTTTTATTATCAACATCCATAGCCCTAATAGGTAAACTTAAATTTGTTGCTATTAATATTTGCAATAAAAATAACTCTTTTATTATAAATTTGAAATTCATTTTTCCCCCAAAATATATTAAAAAATTATAAAACTTACTTAATTTGAACAAATCTGCTACTTTTTTAAGTTAGAAGCGTTATATCGAAAACAAATCTAGAATCAAAACTCAAGTTTCACGTTTTTCAAGCGCATTTTTCAAGACTGTGTCTAAATCATCTGCAACGATAAAATCAATGCCTTCTTTTACGACTTTGTCGACTTTACTCAAATCGCTTTTATTGCCTTCGGGAATTATAACAGTCTTGACTCCTGCCTTGTATGCTGCCATAGTTTTTTCTTTCAAGCCGCCGATAGGCAAAACTCTGCCTTTTAAAGTAATTTCTCCTGTCATCGCAACGTCTTGGCGTGCCGGAATATTACTTAGCGCCGAAACTAGTGCCGTAGTCATTGTAACCCCCGCTGAAGGACCGTCTTTAGGGACAGCGCCCTCTGGAGCATGAATATGAATATCAGTATTTTTATAAAAATCTTGGTCTATGCCGAGCTTTTGCGAATTACTTCTGATATAACTCACGGCAAGTTGAGCAGATTCTTGCATAACTTTGCCGAGCGAACCTGTTATTTGAACTTTCCCCTTGCCTTTCATGAGCGAAACTTCGATAGGGAGCGTCTCGCCTCCAACAGCAGTCCAAGCAAGACCCCTTACGATTCCGACCTCGCCTACTTTAGAAATATCTTCTCTTTTGTATTTTTTTGGCCCGAGCATCTCTTCTAAATTTTCAGGATTAATCACAACTTTTTTTTGTTCGCCAGTTACTATCAATCTTGCGGATTTTCGCATTAAAGAAGCAAGTTTGCGCTCAAGCTCTCTCACTCCTGCCTCGCGGGTATAATTTTCTATCAAAATATTAATACATTCGTCATGAATTTTAAAATTTCTTGAATTTAAACCATTTTTTTTCATTTGCTTTGAAATCAAATGCTCTTTTGCAATATGAAATTTTTCGTCATGAGTATAGCTATATAAATTTATTATTTCTAATCTGTCTAAAAGCGGACTCGGAATATTTGAAATATCGTTTGCAGTTGCAACAAAAAAAACTTCGCTCAAATCAAAATCTAAATCAACAAAATGATCGTTAAATTCTTTATTTTGTTCAGAATCCAAAACTTCCAAAAGCGCCGAAGCAGGGTCACCGTGATAATCTTTTGATAATTTATCGATTTCATCAAGCAAAAAAAATGGATTTTTTACGTTAGCTTTTTTAATAGAACTGATAATTTTGCCCGGCATAGCACCAACATAAGTTTTTCTATGACCCCGAATTTCTGATTCATCATTAACGCCACCCAAAGAAACTCTTAAAAATTTTTTCCCCATGGCTCTCGCTAAAGACTTAGCAATCGAAGTCTTTCCCACTCCCGGCGGACCTGCTAAACACAATATCTGAGAACTCGAGCATTTAGAAAGCTGTCTGGCAGATAAAAATTCGATTATTCTTTCTTTTACGAACTCTAAGCCATAATGGCTTTTATTTAAAATTTCTTCTGCTTTTAATATATCTTCGTTGTCTTTCGAAGCTTTATTCCAAGGCAGCCCCAAACAA
This sequence comes from Clostridia bacterium, assembly GCA_017634155.1. Taxonomy (GTDB): domain Bacteria; phylum Bacillota; class Clostridia; order Oscillospirales; family Acutalibacteraceae; genus Improbicoccus. The sequence goes on from JAGBNX010000055.1 coordinate 2,123, forward strand.
AAATCAAGATAATTTCTAATAATACTAGACTCTCCCGAAGAAAACGGCATTCGCCCAAAACGATTTATTTCTTCTGATAATTTGTCAAAATTCTGCTTGCTGAGCTTTAAATTTTTTAATTTTTTCATATATTTTTTCGCATCTGCCCTGGGGTCATCTTCTTCTCCGAGTTCTTCAGAAATAACTCTCATTTGTTCGCGCAAAAAATATTCTTTTTGACGCCTGTCAATACTGTTCCTGAGCTGAATAGCCAACTTATTTTCGATTTTTAATATATCAAGCTCTTTTGCCAAGTGCGAAACGACAAGATCTAAACGCTTTTTGTCGCTTAGTTCTTCTAGAATTTTTTGTTTATCTTCAAAATCCAACGGTATATTAGAAGCTATAAAATCTGCAATCTGGCCAAGCTCTTTCATAGTATGCACAGCGATAACCAAATCTGGCGAAACTCTTGGGGCAATACTTAAATATTCCATAAATAATTCTTTAGACTTTCTTTCAAGTGCCGTAGAAGATAAATCTTTAGGTTCGATCAATTCACTTAAGTATTTAACTTGTGCTTCAATATACGGGCTCGATTTTTCAACTTGAGTAATAATTCCGCGCTGACTGCCTTCGACTAAAGCACGAATTATCCCACCAGGCTGACGCAAAATTTGCTTGACTTTAGATATTACCCCGATTTTATAAATATTATCAGACATAGGCTCGTCTATTTTGACGTCGTTTTGAGACACGACAAAAATATTCTGGTCATCTTGTAGCGCATTTTCAATCGCCAATACAGACCTTTTTCGCCCGACGTCAAAATGCAAGACCATACTCGGGAACATTACCATGCCTCTAAGAGCAATTACCGGCATAGAAACGCCAGAATCTTTATTATTATTATTATCTAAATTTATATTATCAGAACTAAAATTTGTATTTACTTGCTCACCCATACGAATCGCCTCCTTCAGATAAATTTAAAAATTTTAAAAAATTACTTATTAAATAAAATACTTAATCTGATTTTTAACTCAAAGCCCTTGTTTATATTATACCAGAAATCAAAATGTAAATGGCAAAATATTCTGTAAATAGACTGAATTTTTAAAAATTTTTCTAGCGTTTAGAAATTATCGGAGGCTGTGAACATTCAACAACATCTTTTGTAATAATTATTTTTTTTATCGAATTATCCGAAGGTGAAGTAAACATTGAATCCATTAATATATTTTCTAAAATCGATCGCAATCCTCTGGCACCAGTGCGCCTTTTTATAGCTTTTTTGGCAATCGAATTCAAAGCGTCGTCCTCTATGACTAACTCGATATTATCAAGCTTAAACAAATGCTGATATTGCTTTAAAATCGAATTTTTAGGTTCTTTTAGAATTTTAACAAGCGAATCTTCATCAAGGCCTTTGAGTGCAGTAATAATTGGCAAACGCCCTACGAGTTCCGGAATAAGCCCGAATTTAACTAAATCTTGAGCTATAACTTGCGACATCCAATCAGTAGTTTCGATTTCTTTTCGGCTTTTAATTTTAGCACCAAAGCCCATCGAACTGCTGTGAACTCTTTTTTCGACGATTTTTTCAATCCCGTCAAAAGCACCACCGCAAATAAACAAGATATTTTTGGTATTAATCTGGACATATTCTCCCTGCGGGTGTTTTCTGCCGCCTTTCGACGGAATATTTGAAATCGTGCCTTCAATAATTTTCAAAAGCGCTTGCTGAACACCCTCGCCGCTGACATCACGAGTTATCGACGTATTTTCAGATTTTCGCGAAATTTTATCTATTTCATCAATATATATTATTCCGCGTTCGGCACGTTCAATATCTAAATCTGCTGCCTGCAAAAGACGTAATAAAATATTTTCGACATCGTCGCCAACATAGCCGGCTTCTGTGAGCGTCGTGGCATCAGCTATTGCAAACGGGACGTTTAAAAATTTGGCAATAGTTTGAGCTAAAAGCGTTTTCCCTACTCCGGTAGGTCCCAAAAGCAAAACATTACTTTTACTTAATTCGACTTCGTTATTATTGCCCGAGCCTAAATAAATGCGCTTATAATGATTATAAACAGCAACTGAAAGAGCTTTTTTTGCTTCGTCTTGACCGATAACATAATCATCCAGATTTTTTTTTATCTCGATCGGCTTTGCAAAACTCGAACCACTCTGAAACGGCTCTATTTTAGTATTTTTTTTCTCTAAAACAGGGGATTTTATATTATTTGCAACCGAAGATTTTCTTTTCTCTTCTTCAAAAGCTCTGACACACAAGTCAACACAAAAATTACATATACAGCTCCCTGTAGGTGAAGCAATAATACTGTCAACATCTTCTTCAGATTTTCCGCAAAAAGAACAAATATGCTCACTCATAATAACACCAAACTTTCGAAATCATTCACCGTAATTCATTATTTTATCAATTAATCTTTAACCCATAAATTATCAAATACTTATAATATTATCTTTTTAATATCTTTTATAGAAAAATACTAAAACTGTTCTCTGATATCTATTATTTTATCAATTAATCCGTAATTCAAAGCTTCTTGAGCACTCATAATATTATCACGTTCGGTATCCTGTGCCACTTTTTCAACAGTCTGACCCGTAAACTCTGAAAGTAATTTATTAATTCTGTCTTTTGTTCTTAAAATCCAATCAGCATGAATTTTAATATCCGTCGCTTGACCTTTAACGCCGCCCAACGGCTGATGAATCAAAATCTCGCTGTTTGGCAGCGCCATTCTTTTGCCTTTAGTCCCGGCTGCCAACAAAAACGCACCCATGCTGGCGCTAAGTCCCATAGAAATAGTTCTCACATCGCATTTTATATATCTCATTGTGTCATAAATTGCAAACCCGTCTGTTACAGACCCACCGGGACTGTTTATATAAAAACTTATCTCTTTCGAAGAGTCTTGGCCTTCAAGATACAAAAACTGAGAAACTACTAAGCTCGCGGTCGTAGAATTTACTTCTTCATAAAGCATTACGATTCTATCGTTTAAAAGGCGCGAAAAAATATCATAAGAGCGCTCCCCGCGCCCTGTGTTTTCAATTACATACGGAATCAAAGCCATTAAAAAACCTCAAAAACATAATAATAAATAATAATTTTTATAAAACTTGTGTGAGAATAAACTCACACAAAATCGCCGTTACTGAACTTCCACATCAGTTTCAACATCAGACACATCAACATTTTCCTTTATTTTAGAAGCTGGTATATTCTCATGCTCATCGTCTTTACTGACTTTTCCATCAGATATATCCTCGTTTTCTTCACTTTCACTTTCACTTTCTCTTTCATCGTCAGCTTCATAACCAGAATCATCGACTTTATCAACAAATTTCACTTTTGACATTAAAAATTCAACAACTTTTTCACCAATCATCCTATCCAAAATCTCGGCTTTAGAAATACCGTCGATTGGCATTCCTTCAGACTGCAATTTTTTCTTGTATTCCTCGATTTCTTCGTCAGAAAATTCAATTTTTTCTTTTTCAGCAATATTATGAAACGCTATTATACCTTTGAGATCCATTTTTACTATTTCAGAAATTTTATTATTAAATTCTTCTTCGCCGCCAAAAGAATCAATCACAGATTCCATACTTTGACCCATACTTTCATAAATTCTTTGATACTGATTTTTGACATGCGCTATTCTGGCTTTAAGCAAATCTTCAAAAACTAAATCATCTTTAACCATACTGACTATCTTTTCGATCAGAGCATGCTTTTTATTATTATCATAATTACTTTGATGATATTTATTAATTTTTTCTTTTATAGAATCTTTAAATTTTTCTATACTGTCAAACCCATTGCTTTCAGCAACTTCTTGCATTTCATGAGCCCTTTTTACGGCGAGAATCTTCAAATTAGCTCTAACTTTTTTGCCGGCTATATCTTTATTTGGCAATTCTTTTGGAAACTCAACATCTTCCTGAAAAACTCCATCAGCTGCCGTATGGCCTTTTAATGCATTTTCAACAGGCGAAATCTGACCTGCGCCGACTTTTAATTTAAAATTACGTAAATTTCTAAATTTCTTAAATGTATTATCGTTCTCGTCAACTTTGCCGTCAGCCCCAATTGGGTCTAATCTATCAATATCGAGCCTTACAAAATCGCCTTCTTGAACTTTCGTTTGAGCATCCATGTGCCTATTGCCCATACGCCTTTGAGCCATGTTTAATTGCGAATTAATTTCTTCGTCTGTAGCTTCTTTTTTGGGTTCGACTTCGACTTGAATATTATTATAATCGATATCAACTTTAGGATAAATATTAACTTCCAACTTAGTTTCAACTGAATTTTCGTCCTTATTTAAAATTTGTGGTTTTGCCTCTGATGATATAGACATATACAATTCCCCCTCTATACTAATTATTTTTTCTTTGGTTTCTTCCATGAGAAGATCAACCATTTTGGGATACAGAAGACCAAGCGCTGAATCATAAAAAATATCTTTGCCATATTCGTTTTCTATAATCTTTCTGGGCACTTTGCCTTTTCTGAATCCCGGAACTCTGAACCATTTTTTCTGACGATTCCAAACAATATTTATTTTATCTTCGAATTCTGAATTATCAATAGAAAAAATAGCTGTAGCTTTGTTACCATTTTTTTTAAACGAGTTTAACTTCATGAAACTTCCCTTCCTTTGGCATCAAGCTTATTTTATATAATATCAAAACAAATTACTAAAGTCAAATATCCACTAGTTTGGGTTTAAATTTAAGATAATCACAAGACACTAATTCGCATTTTATTCCCTTAATAACTTGCGAAGAAATATATTTTGACGAATCTTTTGAGTGAATATGACCATAGTAACAATATTTTATCTTATTATCGTGTAAAAAGTCAATTATTTTTGTTGTTTCTTTAAAATAAACAGGCGGATAATGCAAAAACACGATTTTTGTAAGCTTATTATTTTTACAAGATTTAAGAGACAAATTAAGTCTTATTAATTCACGGTTTATAATTTTATCGTCATGTTCGTCTTTAAGTCTGGTCGTCCAGCCGCGAGTGCCGCAAATTGCAAAGCCTTGAGATTCTATGCAATTATTATGTAAGATTTTAAAATTTTTAAATTTATTTTTTTGAAAAAAATCCTCGATTTTTTTATTTGTACTCCACCAATAATCATGATTGCCTTTGAGTAATATTTTTTCACCGGGCAAAGAATTTAAAAATTCAAAATCTTTAAAAGTTTCGTTAATTCTCATAGACCAAGAAATATCGCCGCATATTACAACTGTGTCTTCGTTTTTGACAGTCGCATGCCAGTTTTTTTCTAGCAAATAAATATAATTCTCCCAGCCCGGAAAAATCTCCATAGACTTTTCTGTGCCGAGCGAAAGATGCAAATCTGATATTGCATAAAGCGACATTTATTCTCCCATTTATATCTTTAATAAATAATTTAAATTATAAAATTATATCCGTGTTAATTATATCAAATATTTTTTGTTTTGTACAGTTTACTATTTTGGAGCCGTTATAAGTTTCTTTTCCCCAAATGCAATTATCGCATATGTCTAGATACTGTATCGATTTTGGCACAAAAGCTCCAATCGGGCATTTTTGAGTTACAGAACACTGACGATATTTTATTTTTTTATCAAGAAATTTATTATTATTAAAATTATTAAAATTAGAAAATTTCAAGTACACCACCTCATGTTTTAAAATATTTTATTTAAAAAATAATTAATTTTTAGATTTATTTTTTAAATTAATATCGAGTAAAAATATTAAGCAGCAAACGATGAGCACAATACTACCCAAAATGTTCGTCGAAGTTTTTGGTAGATTACACGAATTAATATCCAGATTTATATTCTGAATTTTAACTAATACAAAAGTCAAACAAGACGATAATAAAGCATTTAAGAATCTAAATAAAAAAAAATTTAAATAATTTATTTTTAAATTTTTTAATATCGAAAAGACCTGAAAATGAACACAAAGCCCACCCCATGAAGTTGCAAATGCAAGCAATCGAGGCAAAAGATCATAATTATAATTATAATAATTTTTATAATTTGAAATCATTTGGCAAGATTTAGTTACTTCTAGTATTATCTGAAAAAAACATTCTGATATTTCTTGCGAGAATCCTAAACCTGATAAAATTCTATTACAAAAATAAATTATTTGCAAGCTGTACAAAAAAATATACAAAATATTGAAAATTATAACTAAAAAACACATGTTTATCATAACTAACGAAGCTGACTCGCAAGATTTTATCAAAGCTTCAGAAAAACATATTTTTTTAATTTTTAAATTATTATTTTTATAATTTTTATTATTATCTTTTTCTAAAAACGCCAGAATTATTGCGATTATCAAAGCCGAAATAATTTGCGAAGCAAGAATTATACCTGCGATTCTTAAATTTTTTATAAGATTATTGCCTATAACGCCCAAAATAAAAGCAGGTCCTGCATTGACGCAAAATTTGAGCATTCTTTCGGCCTGTTTTGAATTTATTATTTTTTTTTCAAAAAGTTCTGATATGCCTTTGGCTCCGACTGGAAAGCCGCCTATCATGCTCAAAAAAATCACGGGAGCTGTCTCAGGCGGCAAAAAAAATATTTTTTCTGAAATTTTCGCAAAAATTTTTCCCAGAATATTTGCTGCTCCGGAATTTATCATGAACGACGCAAAAAATACAAACGGAAAAAGCGATGGCACAAGAGTTCCAAAGCATATTTCAAAGCCTTCTTTTACCCCCAAACATGATACATCCGGATGAAGAACAAGAAATATTCCAAAAAGTATTATAAAAATAAGGGTCAGTGTTTTTTTTAAGAGCTCTTTTATTTTTATCATAATATTATTTATGAATAATATATATTTTTTATGTGCCGGTGAGATTATTTGCTAAAAGAAAAAACCAAAAAATTTTTGAATATTTTAAATAATTCGCCACTTAATTTTGCAAACGAAAATTCTAATTTTGAAATTATTGGCAACAAAGAAGTAAAAATCGAAGGCTTTAGAAAAATTTTGGATTTTTCTGATAATAATATAAAAATTTTGGCAAAAAATATGTATGTAAATTTTTCAGGACGAAATTTAAATATAAAATGCCTGACGCAAGATTCGCTTTTAATTATCGGCTTTATAAATAACATAGAATTTTACACATAATCAAAATTCAAAAGGCGCTACAACGTCTTCGCCATCAAATTCATACTCATCATTACTAACGTAACGATTACCGCTACCGATCCAACAAGTGACCACAACACGTTTTCGGTCACGCCAATAAAATTGGTAATACTTATCTGGATCTTTAACTTTGTCTATAAGAACATAATTTCTATCTTCATTGTACATCTTTCCGAACGATAAATCACGCATTTTTTGTCTGTTATTACATATCTCATAAAGTGCTTTAAAACGTTCGTCACCAGACATTCCAGCTCTTTCATTTTTAATTCTATTAAATACGGCCAATATAGCATTTCTCATTGCTTGTTTATCAGCGAATAATTTCCCTTCATTCTTAGCATTTTCAATAGCAGCGTCAAGCAATTTCATATTATGCTGTTCAATCTCGTTATTGCCATGATCTTGAAATTTATTTTGCTCACTTTTATTTTTCAGTTTATCATCGGGATTTGGCTTTTCTTGTTTTTTAGGATCAGGCTGATCATTTTTATTGCGAGTTAACCCCCAAATAGTAAAACCGCCCAAACTGCAAACTGCAAGCGCTCCGAAAGTTATTATCAACGGTTTAGAAATTTTTTTGCCGGTAACAGCCGCCCCCCTTACTGCCCCAAGGGTTTGCGGGCTTTTAGTCTTATCTGTGTTCATATTCATGGCCTGAATTTTATTACCCAAAATTGATGCACACGCAAGTGCAAGCGCAATTTTTTTCTTCCAAAATTTATTCATAAAAAACACCTCAACTTGAATTTATTAAATAGGTTTCACTATTACAACAAATTCACTGTCTCTTTGATTATGTATTAATTGAAAATATTTGTCAATAGATTTTTTTCAAAACTTAAAAATTAAATCAGAAATGCTCTATCCGGCATCAGCGAAGACATTAATTTTAGAATTAAATAAGCAAAATCAGGAGCGCACTTTAATATATATAAAGCATAAATTTCTTCTTCGATACTTTATAAAATATTACTAAAAGAGGCTTTTATTGATATTAAAAATATTAAGATGGCTGTTTGGATACATAATTTTTAAAACAGACGCAAGAAATTCAAGATTATTTTTAAATTTAGTTTCAAAATCTAAAATAAAAATCTGGGGAATTAATAAAATAAATAAAATTTTATACGCAAAAGTTAACTCAAGTGAATATAATTATTTATTTATGTTAGCAAGGCAAAATAATATCAAATTAAAAATAATTCAAAAAATAGGGCTCCCGTTTTTTTATTCAAGAAGCAAGAATCGAAAAGGCATTATTTTGGGAATAATTTTATTTTTTACAATAATTAAAATTCTTTCGTTATTTATCTGGAAAATAAATATTACAGGACTTGAAAACATAAATAAAAATTTAGACAAAAATAAAATACTTGAAATTTCAAAATTAAACGGCGTATTTACAGGACAGTTTAAAAAAAATATCGACGCTCAAATTGCAGGCCAGAATATCATGAATAAGATTCCTGAAATTGCTTGGATATCAGTAAATCTCGAGGGCTGCGTTGCGAATATTTCTATTAAAGAGCAAATTAATAAACCCGAATTCGAAAATAATTCTGAGCCTAAAAACATAATTGCCGCTTGCGATGCTCAGATTTTTCGCATGGAAACTTTTGAAGGCACTCCAGTAGTTAAAGCCGGTGATACTGTTTTAAAAAATCAAATTTTAGTCAGTAAATTTATCGAAGATAAAGACGGAAACATGAAAGAAATCTGTGCTAAAGCAAACATCTGGGCAAAAGTTCAAGACGAAATATCTTTTTCTGAACAATTTGAAAAAATTATAAATATAAAAACCGGAAATTCAAAAAAAATATTTAAATTTAATTTTTTTGATAAAAATTTTAATATAAATTTCTGGCAAAAACATGATAAAAACTTGGAAAATCAAAATTATGAAAAAGAAACAAGCGAAAATAATATAAATTTTTTTGGAATGAAAATCCCAACAGGAATTACTACTGAAAAATTTTTCGAAATAAAAAAAATTAAAATTATAAGAACAAAACAAGAATTAATCGATGAAACAAAAACTAAAGCTTATAATATTTTAAAAGAAAAAAAATTAGAAATAACAAATTATTCAGAGCAAATATCAGAAACAAAAAACGGGATAAATTTTAGATTAAAATTTGAATATTTAAAAAATATCGCTATTTCTGATGGCATTGCACAAAAAGACAAAGAAAAGTAAAACACAAGAAAAAAATAAGGCAGGAAGATATATGCAGGTATTGCTAAAAGTGCATAAGACATTGCAAAACACAGAATACATGTCACCTACTTGGCAGTGATGTAATTGTGATCCTGCTGAGAATAAAGAAAATTTTATGAAAAATATTTTAAAAAATTGTGAAAATTTAAGAGATTCAGGCTTTGCGCTAAGTGTCAGAGTCATCGCAAAAGCATTTCAAACTGCCCAAAACAAATGGCTTGAAAAAAATAATGATGGTAAACCATGGAATGCTGTGTTAAATTCTCAAGATATTATCGAAAAAATTAATTCTATTTGCAAATTATAGTCCTAAAGTAGATTAGTTTCGGAACTGAGAAATTAAACAAAAATGCAATCATCCAATAACTATAATCTTCTTGTTATTTTAAAAAAAAATAATAATCTAAAATTTCAATCTAAATTAATTTTGATTTTATGTTTATTAATTAGATTTATAATTTTATTTTTAGAACTTTCGTTAAGATCACAAAGAGGCAAGCGGCAATTTCCACAGTTTATTCCTAAATAATTTAAAGCATATTTCACAGGAATGGGATTAACGTCACAGAAAAGATTTTTTGCCAAATCATAATACTTAAATAATAACTTGCTATCTCCTGAAGCAATTTTTTGAGTTTCATTTGGCAAAATATTTGATAAAACTGATATAACGCCTATTCCGCCGACGGAATTAATGGCAATTGTTTGGTCGTCGTTTCCTGAATAAATATTCAAATCGTCGCCGCATAAAAATTTGGTTTCGATAATCGAAGAAATATCTCCGTTGGCTTCTTTTGTTGCAATAATATTATTAATTTTCGAAAGCTCTTTATAAGTTTCAGGCAAAATATTAAGCCCGGTACGAGACGGTACGTTATAGACTATAATCGGCAAATTAATTTTGCTTGCAATATACTCATAATGTTTTATTACTCCGGCTTGCGAAGTTTTATTATAAAACGGCGTGACAATCAAGACAGCATCTGCGCCAAGCTCTTGAGCTTCTTTAGAAAGTCTGACTGCAGTTTTCGTACTATTAGAACCTGTGCCGATTATAACAGGAATTCTTTTGTTAACTTTTTTTACGATTCTTGAAATAATTTCTGTACGTTCTTCGTAGGTAACCGTAGGAGATTCACCTGTTGTTCCCAATATTACCAGCGCCTGGGTATTATTACTTATCTGAAAATCAACAAGTTTTTCCCATATTTCAAAATTTATTTTGTTATTTTTATCAAACGGAGTTACCATCGCCGTTGCTGAGCCTCTGAATAAAATTTTTTTCATAAAATTCTCCTGTTAATATAAATATTTTTTTTGGTATAAAAGTTCTGCTAGTAAAACTGCTCCACCCGCTGCGCCACGAATCGTATTATGTGAAGAACATATAAACTTAATTTTATTTTTATCGTATTTAATCAATCTGCCAACGTTAAAACCCATGCCGTTATCACGATTTCTGTCGAGTTTAACTTGTGGTCTATCTTGCTCGTAATAACATTTTATTAATTTTTTTGGCGAACTTGGCAATTTAATGGGATCAAAATTTTCCCAAATATTTATAATCTCGTCTGTCGAAACATCATTTTCGAATTCTGCAAAAACCGAAGCCAAATGGCCATTACTAGTTGGCACTCTTATACAATTTGAAATTATTTTTGGTCTATCTGAATTTATAATAGAATTTTCCCCGATTGTGCCCAAAATTTTAAGTGGTTCAAGTTCAGTTTTCTGTTCTTCGCCCTCGATATACGGAATTATATTATCAATTATTTCAGGGAAATTTTTAAAAATCTTTCCAGCGCCGGAAATAGCTTGATAAGTAGAAATTATAACAGATTTTAGTTCGAATTTTTTTAATGGGAACAAAACTGGCAAAAAGCACTGCAAAGAACAATTTGGTTTTACAGCAATAAAGCCCTTTTTTGTTTTAAGACGCTTTTTTTGAATTTTAATAATTTCAGTATGCTCCGGATTGATTTCTGGTATAATCAAAGGCACATCAGGAGTCCATCTGTGGGCACTATTATTTGAAATAACCGGACATCCGTTTTGAGCATACATATTTTCAAGTTTTATAACGTCTTCTTTTTTTATATTCACAGCACAAAAAACAAAATCTACCGACGAACAGATTTTTTTATAATCATGTATAGAATCCATCAGAATTATATTTTTGATTTTTTCCGGAATTTTAGTTTCTAGACACCATTTTTCTTTAACAGCTTCGGCATAAGTTTTATTTTTCGAACGTTCACTCGCCGCCAGAATTTTGATTTCGAACCAAGGGTGATTTTCAAGAATTTGAACAAATCTTTGACCGACCATTCCGGTGGCACCAATAATTCCTACTTTAAGCTTTTTCAAAATTAACTCCTGAATAAAAACTATACAAGAATATATACTTAAATTATATTCAGATCAATCATGAAAAGTAACCTATCTAGAATCAAAGGCACTGCTAAAAAAGATAGATATTTTCTCCGGCACCGCCGGAGAAAGTGATTTGGTTCTTTTACTGTATCCATTTATACATGAAGATAATGTTCTATGAATTTTTATCACTTCTATTCATTTTGGCAATGCCGAATCAAATTGTATTGAATTATATTAAGTGCTAAAATTCAGGTTATAGTTTGAGATATTTTATAAACTAAGTTTAAAGAAAATCAATCAATTGGCAATATTGGTGACAGGCTGTTTTTTCATATCTTTTAATTTATTTTTCAAAAAAGATTTGAAAAAAATAAAGAATTATGATACAATTCCAAAAGTTAGTCGAGTTTGCTAGTTTTTTAAATTCTGTTGACTTTTTACTTGATTGTGATAATATATGCTCTTAGAGTCTGTTTGCCAAGTCTAGTATATTTTTTTTCGGTTCGAATAAAATAAACATAAATACTGAGGTGGTTTTAATGGGAATTTTTGAAGATTTGTATATAAAAATGCGTGGCGGAGTGTGTAAAATAGGAGATAAGACGAGTAAAATTCTTAATATCTCGAAAATTAAAATCGAGATGGCAGAAAAGAAGAATTTGATTTTTGAAAAATATAAATTAATTGGCAAATATGTTTATGACATGTACGAAAATCAAGAAAGTTTTGAATTTGAAGATATTATGGACTGGCTTGAAGAAATAAAAAAATTAAGACTTGGGATTAAAGATTGTGAAAAAAGGCTTCATTGCGCTCAAAATAAGCTTTTTTGTCCGTACTGTAATTATAAAAACGAGTCAAATGCCGTTTTTTGTAGCAAATGCGGTAAAAAAATATCATTTGCATGTTCCAATGCATGTTCGAATACATGTTCCAAGTGCGAACAAGAAGATAAACAAGAAAATGAAAGTAAAAGTTCAGATAATTCTAAATCGTCTGGGGCTTCAGGAAAAAATAATTCTGAAGAAAACTAAAAAAATCTGAGTTTATTATTACTGTATTATAAATATTGCTCATAGAATGTGTAAAAACGTGAAAAAAGCAACCCAAAATAATAGATTGTGAGTTTAGAAAATAAAGCAAGTTCAAACGCTTGTGGTTATGTTAAAGTTCGGTATGTCCGAAAAATCAGATTGGGTTTCTTTAAACGAATGATGTTTTTTACAATTAAGACGTTTAAAATACGGTTTTTTATATTTCTGGATTAGTGCGTGACTGGGTCGAGCAGGTGTTCCGCGTTTTTTTCAAAAAAAATTATTTTTTTTAAATATATGCTGTATAATAGTTCCTGTTATAATTTGGTGAATAAAGAAGTAAAAAAATGAATTTTAGAATTAAAATTTTTAATAAAAAATTTAGAATATCAGAAATTTTGTTGCATATTTTTATTTTTTTATCGGCAATTATTATATTCTTAGCAATTATAGCTATTATGGCGTATATTGTAGCGAACGGAATAAGCAAAATTAATTTTAGATTTTTAACAACTGGTTATTCAGAATTGTCCGGTGGGGATAAAGGCATTCTGCCTATGATTATTAATACTTTTTATGTCGTTATTTTGTCAATGATTATAAGTTTTCCAATAGGTATTGCATCGGCAGTTTATTTGACTCAATATTCTAATTTTAAATTTTTTAATAAATTAATATCTTATTCTGCGGATATACTTTCTGGAGTTCCTTCGATAATTTTTGGAGTTTTTGGCTATGCTATATTTTGTTCGGGATTTAAACTTGGGACGTCTATTATTGCCGGTTCGATTACAATGGCAATTTCTATTTTGCCGACTGTTTTGAGAGCTGCCGAAGATGCAATGAATAATATTCCGGTTTCGTATAAAGAAGCCTCGATAGCTTTGGGCGCGAGCAGACTTAGAACTATATTTATGATAATTTTGCCAAGTGCTCTGCCCGAAATAGTGGTTTCAGCTTCGCTCTGTATAGGCAAAATCGTAGGGGAATCGGCAATTTTAATTTATACGCTTGGAATGTCGTATTCGATGCCCAAAAATATATTTTCGCATATTTTTGAAAGCGGCAGGACTCTTACGTTACATCTCTATCAGATTGCGAAACAAGCTAACAGCGGCGATTCGCTTGCTGTAACTTTTGCCACGGCTTCAGTTTTGTTGATATTCATGTTTGTTTTAAATATCACAGCCGATTTTATTCTAAAAAAGATATTTCACAAAAAATAATAGTGTTGCATATTTCTTGACGCATTAAATAACGCGAAAAACCTGACGCTTTTTCAGGATAAGCGTTTTTTAGGTTTTAAAATTATTATTGGTCAAAAAGAACCAGAGTCTAGTACTGACACTGAATGGAATACTCTGAATGAGAAAGCTTCTTTTGCTGTGTCTAATAATGGTTTAATATTCACAGGAGTCAGCTGATCTTAGTTTGTATTTACAATTTGAAAAAAAGTGAAATACTTTCTCAAAATGGCATTACTGAATAAAAATAGTTATTCTCTTCGTCTCGCTTTCCGTGTCTATTCTATTGGCTCAGGTCTAGTATTAATTTATTATTTTTTATTTCGTTAACTGCCATTTTGTCGCATTCTTCGTTTTCAGAGTGCCCACTGTGACCTCGAACCCATATAAAATTAATTTTATGATTTTTCATGAGATTCAAAAGTGTGTGCCAAAGATCAGAATTTGGCACTTTTGTATTTTTTCTTAACCAGTTATTCTTTTGCCAATTCAAAACCCAATTTTTTGTTATAGAATCTATAACGTATTTAGAATCGCTGTATACTGTTATTTCGCAGCTTTCTTTTAAAATACTTAAAGATTTTATTAATGCCAAGATTTCCATACGATTATTAGTCGTATTTGGAACAAAACCTGAAATTTTTTTAATATTATTTTTATATTTTAAAATTGCGGCCCATCCTCCTGGGCCAGGATTTCCACTACAAGCGCCGTCTGTAAAAATTTCAATTTTTTTCATAATTATTATTATTATTATTGAATTTATTTTTAAGTTCTTTTACGATTTCGTCTGTTTTCATACCTCTTGAGCCTTTAACAAGAATCTTATCGCCTTTTCTATCTTTTAAAAACTCACACAAAAAATTAATAATTTCTTGATTATTATCAAAGTGTTTAAAATTTAACTTACTGCCGGAAATTTTAACGCTTTCACATGTAAATTTTGTTTCATTACCAACTGTTATTAAAAAGTCGATATTACTATGAGCAATAAATTTGCCTAGTTCAAAATGTATATTTTGAGAATAATTTCCAAGCTCAAGTATGTCGCCCATGACGAAAATATTTTCGCCGTCAGATTTTATATTTTTAAAAATATTCAATGCAGCTCTAATCGAATCCGGGCTCGAATTATAAGAATCGTCTATTATTATAAAATTTGGCATTTTGATTATATCCTGGCGCATAGCAAGCTTTTTAAAATTACTTATGCCATTTTTTATATCGTCGATATGTACTTCTAATTCAACTGCCACAGAAAGCGCCGCCAAAGCATTATATACAAAATGCATTCCAACATATGGCAGACTTATAAGAGCTTTATAATTTTTAGTTATAAAAGTAAACTCAGTTTTGTTATCTAATAGCGATACATTCTCGGCTTTATAATCGCATTTTGAATCAAAACCAAAAAATTTAAAATTTTCAATTTTTAAATTATTTTCTTTATTATTATTAATATAATTTATTATTTCAAGATTATCAAAATTAACAAAAATCTTGTATTTTTCTGAAAAATATAAAATATCAAATTTTTCGTTAACTATATTTTTTATATTACCAAAATTTCCTATATGAGAAACCCCAATATTATTTATAATAATATAATTAGGCTTTAAAATTTCGGCAAGCTTTTTCATCTCGCCAGGTTTGCTAACACCGACTTCGCAAATCATAAACTGAGTTTTATCAGTTAAATTAAAAACTGTCATAGGCACGCCTGTTTGGCCATTAAAATTTTTTTGAGTTTTAATAATATTAAACTTCTGAGAAAAAATTGAAGCAAGCATCTCTTTGACTGTACTTTTGCCGACGCTACCTGTTATCGCTATAACTTTAGCTTGAAATTTAGACTTATAAAACTTGGCAATTTTTTGCAAAGCTAAAATCGAATCTTCGACTACAAAAACAAATTTTTGATTTTCAAGATTTTTATCAAGCTCAAAATTTTTTTCTGTAATTACTGCCAAAGCGCCGTTATTAAAAGCTTCGTTTATAAAATCATGTCCGTCAAAATTTTCGCCTTTTATTGCGACAAAAATATCGTCTTTTTTTATTTCTCGGCTGTCGATTCTTATATTATTTATTTGCGTATCTGGCAAAATATTTTTATATTCAAAAAGAGTACCGACTTCAGCCAAGCTTAGCTTCATAATTCCCCCTAAATTATATTATATTAAATTCCCTGAGTGCCGAGTTTACGATTTCACGTTCATCAAAATGATAAAAAATACCATTAATTTCTTGATATAATTCGTGACCCTTGCCGGCTAATAAAATCACATCGCCGCGTTTGGCATTTTTTATACAATATCTTATGGCTTCTTTTCTATCAGGTATGACAATAAATTTGCCTTGAGTTTCAAGTATTCCTGTTTTTATATCAAAAATTATATCTAACGTACTTTCAAATCGCGAATTATCTGACGTTATAACAGTTAAGTCTGCAAGTTCGCCAGAAATTTTTCCCATTTCAAATCGTCTTGAACGTGCTCTGTTTCCGCCAGCGCCGAATAAATTTACTAGTCTTTTGGGCTTATATGCTCTCAAAAAATTCAAAATATTTTTCATACCCGAAGCATTATGAGCATAGTCTATAATAATCATAAAATCAGAATTTTTAAAAATAATTTCGCTTCTGCCGCAAACTTGACAACTTTCGAGTGCATTTTTAATAATATTAGTATTAATTTTCATGTTCTGGCAGACTGCGATTGCCGCGACAGCGTTATAAACGTTATGCTTGCCGGGAATGCTTATACTAAATTTTTGGTCTTGAATTTTAAAATTACTGCCAAAATTTTCTTTATTAACAGAAAAATGCTTAAATTTTACATCTGCTTTTTTATCAAAACCAAAAGTAATTTTCTCGCATTTGCATTCTTTTAAAATTTTATCACAAAATTTATCATCGATATTTATAAAAGCTTTTTTGCAATTTTTAAATAAAATTATTTTTGAGTTTAAATAATCTTCGAAATTTTCATGCTCGTTTGTGCCTATATGATCATTCGAGATATTCGTAAAAACAGCATAATTTATTAAAATATTATCTAATCTGTGATTTTTAAGCCCTAACGACGACGCTTCGATTATAACATTTTTATAATTGAAATCAACATATTTTCTCAATAATTTCTGAATTTCAAAAGATTCCGGCGTAGTATTTTTAGTTTCGATAATTTTATTATCAAAAGTCGCTCCAAGAGTGCCGATTTTAGCAGTTTTTTGTCCGCTAGAATTTAAAATATCGCAAATAAACGACGCAGTAGTCGTCTTGCCTTTAGTGCCTGTTATTGCAATAATATTTAAATTTCTAGACGGATGCTCAAAAAAATTATCTGAAATTTGAGCCAAAACTTCTCTTGTGTTATTAACTATAATTTGATTTTCAAGATTTAAATCTTTTTCTGTGATAATATAAACAGCGCCGTTTTGAATTGCATTTTGCGCAAAAATATGGCCGTCTAAATTTTTACCAACTAAACATACAAAAAGCGAGTTAGCTTTTACTAATCTCGAATCATAAAAGATACTTTCTATTTCTAGATCTAAATTTAAATCTTGAATTTTATTTTTTATTTCAACTTTATCTAAAATTTTTCTGAGTTTCACAAAAAACCTCTAAAATATACGCCTTTTATTTTATCTTATATTTCTAAAAGTATTTATTAAATTAATTTTGCCATAACCCCACAAATCATTTGGGTATTCTATATTTGGGTTTTGCTCACAACCTAAAATTAAGTAAGATCTTAGTCTTATGTTATTTATCTTAACGTCGTTTTCTTTTACTATTGCCCATTCAAGTAAAAGCGCTGCAGCTCCTGCCACGATTGCCGATGCTGCTCCTGTTCCGGTCATTTCGCCGAGTAAATTTCTTGGATAAATTCCCAAAATATCAACTCCTGGAGCTACAAAATCAGGCTCTATCTTGCAGTAATTTTTTTGACCCCTACCAGAAGATAAATAAATACTGCCGTCTATATTATCATAAGCGCCGACGCAAATCACGTTTATAGCAGTTGCGGGAATAGTAACAGTTCCGTCTACAGTTGCATTCAAAAATGCCGTGCCCTGAGATATAAAATCCGAAATGGGCATCCAGATATCTACTATACCATATATAGATAAATCGCCAAAAATATTCAAAGTCCAAAGACCCGGCGTTGGGTCAACAAGTTTTATTATAATATTTTGATTGCCGTTTTTTATATCAGGAAAAATATACTGTATTTGAATTTTTGTTTTCTCAAGAACAAAATTGTATTCTTGAAATTCGTTTATAGTAAATTGCTTTCTTTCTATTTTGTTTCCAAGCGGGGTCGTAAGTGAAACAGAAACTCTATCTGGAACAGAAGTCCATAAATTTATTAAAAATCCGGGCTCTTGATTGGCAACGTTAAATTCGACTTTATAATTTTCGTCTTGAGCAATTTCAATTTGCAAATGCCCAGCTTTATTGGCTTGATTCCCGGCAGGAATAATAATACTCACACCGGTTGTTGCGGCAATTTGAGATAAATATTTTTCAAAATAAGAAAGTCCATCGTGGGCGCCTTCGTTAGTTTGCATTGGAACATTTATAACAACAGGTTTTTGAAGTTTTCTTGCAATATTAAATATGTACTCGACACCTGCCATAATATCAGTCGATTCATAACAAGAAATATCTTTAAAAATTGCAGAATTATCTTTCATAATTTTTTTAGCTTTTTTGAGTTTTACAAAAATTATGTTCGAATCCGGCGCAATGCCTAAAAAATTCGAGTTTTCTATTTTACGCCCTGCAATTACTGACGAAATAAAAGTCCCGTGCCCATTTTCATCAAGATTATTACTAAAATTTTGAAATATTAAATTATTTATCTCGTTATTATCATACTCAGTTCCGTACAAAAATCCATCCGGAAGTTTGCCGTCTTGAGATTCTTGATCCCATAAATATGAAATTTTTGATTTGCCGTTTTCGTACTTAAAACAATCGTTATAAATATCTATTCCTGTGTCAATAATTCCAACTAGAACACCCTGGCCGTTAAGCTGCAAAAATTGCTGTTCACGTACAGCCGTTATGCCTGCAGCACTTATTGCTGAATAATTCTGTGCCAGGCCACAGATCATAGCTTTTTCGGCCAGAACATAATCCTGAAGATTTTTTCGATAATATTCATAAACATCTGCAGGTGCATGTATTATAGCATATTTCGCCTGCAAAACAGAAGAAATTTTTATTCTGGGCTCTTTTTCTATAAAGTCAAGCGACGGCTTATCATAACGCATAATAAAATCCATATAATCTTCGTCAACAACAGGCTCGATTTTCAAATTTTTTTCGTTACTTTCAGAATTATCTTGAATTTGGAACTGAGAAAATTCTTTTGGGAATAAATCTTGGTTATTTTTTATTAAATTATATTTTTTTGCAAAATTTAAAGCAGAATTTATACACAAACTTCCGTAGCCCCAAGAATCATTGGGATAAATTATATTAAATTTTTTATTTGCGCCAAGTTTTAAAAACGCTTTTAATCTTTGACCGTACATAAAAATATCGTTTTTATTTATTATACCCCACTGCATCATAAGCGCACAGGCGCCTGTTACAAACGGAGCCGCAAAACTTGTACCCGTGAAACTCGAATAAGTTCCGCCGGATTTTGTTGAGATTACAGAAACAGCAGGTGCAACTAAATCAGGCTTGATTAAATTTGTTCGAGTATAGCCTCGGCCTGAAAATTCGGCAAATTCGTCTATATTTGAATCATATCCGCCGACCGAAATTACTTTTAGAGCCGTCGAGGGTATAGTCAAACTAGTCTGGGGTTCGGGATTTAAAAATTGCGTTTCGAGCCCCGAAGATTCAGTTATTGGCAGCCAGGCATCTATGCGCCCGTCGATTATATTTTTTGCAATTATTTTTAAAAACCAAGAATTTTTGGGTAAATAATTTCCTGTTGCAGAAAAATTTATAATTACTTGTTGGCCTTCGTAAATCGGC
>JAGBNX010000056.1 GCA_017634155.1 Clostridia bacterium
CTGGATTTTTATGTTTAATAAATTTTTGATATCGAGTCTTAATAAAGATTTGGCGACTAGCAAGTTAATAAATTTTAGATTTTATAAAATTATTTTTATGATAATAATATCGATTATAGTATCAGTTGCCATAAAATGGGTCGGAATATTATTAATTAATTCGTTATTGACGTTACCGGCCGCGGCTGCAAAAAATATCTCGAAAAGCATGAAACAGTACATGATTTTTTCGTTGTTTTTTTCAATAGTATCCGGAGTTTTAGGATTTGCAATATCTTATTTTTTAGGGAGTTCCAGTGCGCCTGTAATCGTACTATTTTCTTCAATAATTTACGTATTTTCACATTTATTAGCAAAAAATTAAAATTATATAAAATTAACCAAAAAAATCTCTCGACAACGTCGAGAGAACGCTTATCTTTTTTTAGCTCTGATTTAGTGACCGAAGCATTGCATCTAAATCGTCATTGGACCCACTCTCATCTTGTTCAGGAACTTCCAAAACTTGCTCAGATAATTTCGTCGATTCAGCGTTTAGTTCAATACATTGGAACTTCCGGAAACGATCCTCGTAATTTTTAAAATCAACTACTTCCAATCTTTCATTTGCTTTATCCTTAGAAATGCCTGTATTAACATAAATTTTAAACTTATTGCCCGATGGGAACACGACATACTCATGCAAAAGATCTTTTACAGACGAATCTTTTACTACAATGCTAAAAAGATAAAATGGTTTAAAATTTGAAGTGTTAACAAACTTTCCATTAACAAGATTCCCACTTTGAATCTTTATGGCCCGACAATTAAAAACACCGTCCGTGTTCTCAAAAATATTTAAAAGTGGCGCAAAAAAATTATCTTTTTCTAAAACATCGCGCTTATTTGAAACAAGCTCAATAAAATTTGACGCAGCTTGCGCCATCCATGCTTGCCCAAAAGGGGCGTCACTAAAGTAATAAGTAACTACACTTTTTGATTCTGCCACTTGCATATCAACATCAGGCTCACCATGATCATCAGGCAAATCATCTTTCTTCCCACGTTCTTTTATCAATCTTACCAAAGAACCTTTACCAATAGCCAAATTTGTAAATCCGAAGATACTATGAATCGTCTCCAAACCAGCTAGTCCGCCAGCTGTAATGCCTCCGATTTTCGCGACTTTTTTTCAGTCTATTGATTTGGTTTTCCCAATAGTAACACGACCTAACTTTCCAGAATTTGTACTATTAATCTGAAAATCATTCGCTTTGGCAATTTGATTTTTATTCAAATCTTGTGCCTGAGCACTCGCACTAAAAGCTAATGCTCCCAGTAATGTAACAGCAATTTTGCTTTTACCAGATCTACTCATATGATCTCCTCCTTAAAAAAAATTTAGAATAATTTGAAAGACTTGAGATTCAGTTATGAGACAACATAATACTAACTCATCCAATCCCATCCTGAATTTCATTTTCAATTATAATTTGAATATATATTTTTGTCAAGTGTTTTAATTTTTTTAGATAATTTATATATTTTCATATTTATCAATCTATTTTCTTCGATAATTCACGTATTTTCACATTTATTAGCAAAAAATTAGAATTATTAAAATTAAACAAAAAAATCTCTCCGGCGCCGCCGGAGAAAATTGCTATCTTTTTTCGCAATGCCTAAGAATTTTTTTGAATTTATACGATTTTTTGGGCATTGCCAAAATGAATAGAAGTGATAAAAATTCATAGAACATTATCTTCATGTATAAATAGATACAGTAAAAGAATCAAATCACTTTCTCCGGCGGCGCCGGAGAAAATATCTATCTTTTTTAGCAGTGCCCCTCTGTCAACATTATGATTTTTTTTTATAAAATAATGTTGATTGGTGAAATAATTTGATTAAACGCAAAAAAATAAGCAAAAAAAC
>JAGBNX010000057.1 GCA_017634155.1 Clostridia bacterium
ATTATTATTAAAAATTATATTTTTCCATTCTAGATTTTTATTTATTATTAATTTATTTAATTTTAACGGCTTTTTATAATAGCAATTAATATTTATATTTTTTAATAACGGAACAATATAATTTGCATAATTCGAAAACTGATTATTTATTTTTGTAATTTTAGCTCGTATAAAAAAGCCGTTTTTAGAAGCTACTGAAGTCTCAGATAAATTATCAGGACATATAAATTCAAGCAAACGCTGTTTTGATTTATTTTTTGATGAAAAAAATTTATTTCCGCTATTTTCGGTTTGTAATAAGCTCCATGCGCTTCCTGTCCAGTATTCCCAAATAACTGACTCGATGCTTATATCCGAAGGCTCAGATTCTGCAAAGTCCATGTCGCTCATAATCATTTTGTAATTTTTAGATATATTTTTAGTTTCTGTTTTGATTTTTAAAAAATTTATTTCTGAATTTAATATTATATTTGCTCCCGGCTTATTTAAAAACTCGTTAAATTTTATATAAAAAGTATCGTAAATATAATATTTTTCACGAAACGGAAAAAATTCTTTTTCTTCGATTTCAGAATCGCCTGAGAAAAACTCGTTTGGAATAAAATTTTCAAAATTTGCAAAATAAGATATACCAGTCAAATTTATTTTTTCAGATTTTTCCGGAATAATTCTTATATATCTAGATTCTTGATTTAATATTTTAATATTATCAGCTTTTTGATTAAATTTTATATTTATAAAAGAATTTTTATTAATTTTGATTTCGATAGCATCTTCCCATTTTTTATTTTTTTTGTTATATACTTGCCACTTGCATTTTGCGAAAAAATCTCGAATTTTATCTTCCTGTTTTTTGGCTATTTTATTTTCAAAACTAAAATTAAGATCCAAATTTTGAGTATCAAATATTTTATCATCGCTTATATACATGGCTTTAAATTGTAAATTTTTAAAATTATCAAAATCAAAAAGTTTGAATTTTGAAAATTTAGAATCTTCAGGATTTTTATTAGTATTATCAAGAACTTGTATGATTTTTTTATTTGCAAAATCAGTCATAAAAATATTTTTAATATCAGTATCGATAACGAATATATCTTCGTCAGTTTCGAATACTAAATCTTTTTCAGAACTTATTTTTGCGCCTTTTTTTATACACGAAGTAACTGAATTTTTAGAAGCTTCTATCGTAGCAAACCCGTGAGCAGGTACTCGAGGCATAGGGGAGACGCCTATTAAATTTAAAAATTCAAGATATATATTATTTATGCTTTTATTAAGTTTGTTTATAGTATTTTCTTGCATGTCGCAAAAAATTTTTGCAAGAGTCACGCCAAAATCGTTTGAATTTTCGTCAAAACGCCATTCGGGAGTAAACTGCGAAGCAAAATTCTTAAATTCTTGAAATAATTGATAATAATTTTTATCGCATAATTTGGGATTTTTATTCATGTTTCACCTGTTATTTATATTTATTTTTTATTATTTTGTTAAAATATTTTTTTAATTTATTTATTAATTATTTATATTTATTTTTCTTTTGGTTCTTTCGATAGTAGGCGAAATATCAGTCGTGTATTCTATATTTGCCTCGATTTCCGAAGTAGCCCCGGCGCTGGATTTCACATCAACAATCATTTCGTTTACATGAGGTTCCCATTTTTTTATTGCTGTCTCTACTGATTTCTTAAAAGAATAAATATAATTTGAATCTACTATGCCGAACATAAAAGACTTAAGTTCTGAGCCATAATTTTTGAAAATTTTGTGTTCTATTATTTGTGTTTTTAAAATCATATTTATTGACTGCTTGACTGCTTGATTATTATTTACAGTTTTTATTTTACCGCTTGTTTCGTCTATATCTATCGGGAATCCAAAGCCTTCGATTATTTTCATATTTTTTCCTCCGATTTATTTTTATTATTTTTATTATTTTTGTTAATAATTTTAATTAATATTTATAATGCCGTTTGATTTAATATCAGTTCCTGCACTTGATTCTATATTCATGTTGCCACTGGAATTAAGTTCTATGCCGGCGCCTTTAAGAGTAAATTTATCACTGAGTTCTATATTTAAAATTTTTGATTTTATATTAAAATTTTCTTCGGCTTCAAAACTAATAGATTTAGATTTAATTTCGATTTTAGATTCTTTAAAATTTATAATTAATTTTGTACTTTCGTCTTTATTTTTTATTTCAAAATTTTCGTTTGCCAAATCTATATTTATTATTTCTTTATCGTCTTTTGTATTTATAGTTATTTTTGGGGCATCTTCTTGATTTTCAAATTTTACTAAAGTGCCGTTTTTGTGTTTAAAAACTTCTTGTTTATTGTCCGTACTTATAGGCAAGATATCTTCTTCGTATTTATTCAGGCAGCCTAGTATAACAGCTCGATCGATACAGTTTTCTAAAAACGCTACGACTACTATCGTTCCCGGGTCCGGATACCAGACTGTGCCGAATTTTTCACCAAAATAATTATAAAGCATCGAAGCAAAGCATTCAGATTCTTCGTTCAAGAACGAAACTAAGATTCTATCTTTTCGATTAGTATCTTTGCTATTATCCAGCGACTTGACGATTCCTAATTTTAGAAACATATTTTGCTGTTGAAAATTATTATATTTATAATCAATAAAGCTCATATTTGCCTCGTTAATAATTTAATAATTAATAAAAAATATAAAATTTTATTGAGAAAAAGCGTCAGACGAAAGTTCTAAACTAGTTACAAAATTTTTACCGTCATATTTGTGATTCAAAGACGTTATAATATAATTATTGTCTATAATATTACCAAAGCCGAGCATTTGAGCAGGTGCGCCTATTTTGGCATTAGGCAAAAAAGAGCTAACTACTTCGCATTTTGCTAGATTAATAGCTCTTTTAGAATATTCTGCATTTGAAATAAATTTTGCCGAATCAGGCGAATTTATCGAATTATCAAAAATTTTAATAATATTATTATCAGAAATATTACTTGTTAACTCGTCGGCCGTATTCCCGGTACCGATTTTTTTTAAAGAATTAATATCAGACGAAATATTATTTTTATAATCTTCGTCTTTTGTAAAATTCGCCGAAACTGACTTTGGAATGCCTATAATATTAGAAACAAAAGTTACTTTTTTGAGTAAATTTTCTTCGGTTATTTTACATATAGGCTCGATTATAATTTCTTCGCTTTTATTAGCTTCTATCGGAGTAAACATAAATTTGCCGTCAAGAACATAAAAAAACGAGCCTGTTATATCAGCAATTCTTTTTAAATAATCAAAATCGCTTTCGTTATATTGATGAGGCCCCGGTCGAATACTTGCAGGCTCTCCGGATATATTAATATAAGCTCCCGAAAATTTTGAAGAATATTTACTTTGTACGTCTTTTATGATTTTCGAGTAAGTTTGCTCAGAAGATTTAAATTGCGTAAATTTATTAGCCATCATCCACATTTTTGCGTCCATGCCGGAAATTTCAAGATAAGAAACGCCTTTCTGAATATCTATCGAAGACGAAAAAATAAATCCGGAAAATATTTTTGCAAAATTTTTTTCTGAATTATAACTTCCGGCTGAGACTTCAAATTTTGCGCCTATCTGAGCAGAATCAAAATTTTCGTTCAAAAAAAGTTCGTTATTTTTATAGCATTCAGAAACCCATCTGATTATGCAAATACTAGCTTCGCCGTTTGTACTTGCGTCAAATTCCAGCGAAGAAATCAGACAGCCGAAATCTATACTTTTGCCGGCTATACTTACTTCGATAAAATAATTTCCCGATATATTATCGTGTAAATTTGACAATTTGTACTCCAAATAAAATAAAATACAGGATAGAATATTATCATATTCAACTATTTTTTTCAAGATATAAAACTATAATTGTTTATTTTATACATTAAATAATACCGTTTCGATATCTTTCAAGATTAATTTTATTTTCTACTTGCAAAACTGCATTATCAGATATTTTCTTAAAATTTATTGATTCTATATAATTTTTAATTATTTTTTTAACTTCATCTTTAGAAATTTCAGATTTTTTTTCAATCTGAGATTTTTTGGGAATATTTTTTAAAAATTCAAAATTTTTATTATTTTGAAATTCTTTATAAACTTTTTTTTGTAAATTTATATTATTTTTTTCTTTTTGTTGTTTATTTATAATATTTTTTACTATATTTTCGATATTAGTTTTTTGTCTGTAAATAATTTGCGTGTTCGAAAATAAATTTTCATGTTTTTTTATATTTTTTTCATGTTCGACAAAATTAATTTTATTTAAATTAAATTCTGAATAATTACTATGAGTTTTAAATTTATCTGATAAAATTTTTGTTTTATTTATTTTATGAATAAAATTATCAGATATAATTATATCTTTTTTTGTAAAATATTTATTTTGTTTAAATTTATAAAATTTTTCTAAATTTTTTGCGATTTTATTTTTATAATCAAAATAACTAGTTGAATTCGAAATTTTATTATTATAATCTATAAAATTAATAGACTTAGTAATTTTATTTTTATAATCTATAAAATTATTAGAATTTTTTAAAATATTAGAATAAATAAAATCTGAAGAAGTAATAAATTTTTTATGTCTAAAATTATTTTTATAAATTAAATTATTTTCAAAATATTTTTTTTGATTAAATCTGGAACTTGATATATTAGAACTTATTTTTTTTTGATTTATTTTATTTTTAGTTATTATGTCTTGAAATTCTTTGATAATATTCTGGGTTTTGAATTTTTTATTTAATAAAACAAAATTTTTAGAAGCTTCAGAAAAATGCTTGATTTTATTATTTTTATTAATTATCGAAAAAATAGTATTATTAATTTTATTATAAATATTTTTACTTAAAATTCTATCTTTTGAAATAAAATCATAATTTATTTTACTGATTTTTGCTTTTTGAATATTACGCTTGATAATTTTTTCGTTTATTTTTTTGAATTGCGAAGTTATTTTTTTCAGACTTATAGTCTTAAAAACTTGCTGATTTTCTTCTAATTCTTCTTGTTTTGTTTTATTTTCTGATAAATTTAGATTATTATTTTTTTGATTTTTTTGCTTTGATTTTTTTTGTGATTTAATTTCTTTTTCAGATTTAGCTAGTTCAGAAGATGTTTTTGTATTTTTTAATTTTTGATCTGATTCTTTTGGTAATTTAATTTCTTGTTTATTTTTTGAATTTTGTTTTTGATTTGTTAATAAATTACTTGTTTTATTATTTAATTTTAAGTTTTTTTTTATATTAAAAATTATAGATTCGAGAACTTGAAGAATTTTTTCGTCTTTTTTTTCGTAATTATAAGTTAAATCAGCCGAATAATTTTTATTTGTTATAATTTTATTTTGAATATTTTCGGGATAAGATTTATTATTATCTTGAGTAATTTTATTAATATTTACATCAGATTTTTCGTCTAAAATTTTATCATGATTTTTTGTTTCGCTATAATTTTTTAAAAGTTCTAAAATATCTGATACGCTTTTTAATATTGATTCGTTATTTTCTGATTTTATCAAAAATACAAGTGGAATTTTTTGCGAAATTAACGATTCGACATATTTATTATTTTTGTATTTTTTTAATATATTGCTAAAAAACAAGAAATTTATCTTAAAAAAAGATAATTCCATGATATTATTTTTGAAATTTTTTTTATTTATTCGAATATCTTTAATTTTTTGATTTTTTTTAATTTCTTTCATGATTGCCTTTAATTTTTAAAATTATTTATTATTATTTTTTATTTTATTTTTAAATTCTAGTATGCGTTTTTCTTGTTCTGATTGTTTTTTTATTCTAGTATTTTCCAGACTTTCAAATTCTTGACTTTCTTCAGGTTCTGGATTATTAATCGAATTTATCCACAGATTTTTTGATATAGTGGAAATCGAATTAGAACTTGGCAAAATTCTTTTAAAATTTGTACATATTAATTCAATAGTTTCATATACGATATTGCCAGAAGTCGCATCTAGTTCGCCTAGAGTCCATTTGTGAGCGCCATAAGATAAAAATTTAAAATTTACGAGGTCGTTCTGGAAAGTCCTGTCAAAAATTTGTATAAATCCTTCTGCTGGACCGTGTTCAAGAGTATAAATTGGGTCTTGTTTGGCAGCGGCGAGCAACGCCATTTTTCTGGCAAAGCCGATATTTAACGAAAGTGCGGTTGCCGCCAGAGCTGCTATTCGTCTGTATTTTTTTTGTGAATGTCTTATTGGCATTGCACGCTTTAAAGTTAAATTAGTAGTATCTTCTTCCATGATAGTCTTTCTTACAAACTGATGATAAGGATTTCCGCCTTCTTCGATATCGTGTCTGTTCGGAAAATCTATGTCTATTCCGGAAATTTCCTGGAAGCTATATACAAAATCGTTCAGAATTAAAACAAAATTTTGACTGTATATTAAATTCCCGGGTCTGTGCGGAAATTTTTTTTTGTATTCTATATCTTGATTTTTATCATAATAGTCGTCAAAAGACGAAATAATATTATTAAAAGGCACCTTGTTTGTAAGTGGACTTATCATAGCTGGCCTCCGTTGGGAATTATAAATTATAAAAATTTAAAAGACATCAAAAATATTTTTTTTGCCTTCATCTCCGTTTAATTTTTTGTTTATTTTTGAAATTTCTTCGCAATAAGATATGCGTTCTTTGTGAGAAAGCTCAGTGATTTCTTTGTAAGACCAATGAAAATAATAGGCCAGAAAAGCTATTTCTTCTTTTAGATTTTTTATATTATAGCTTTTCAGGCCTGATCGAAAAAAGGCACAGGTACTCTAAATTTTTCGCCGCATTTTGGGCAAGTAATATTTATTTCTTGTGGCTCAATAGCATTAATTTTTTGATATAAATCCTGAAGATAAGCCATATCGGCAGTAAATAAATTTTCTATAATTTTTGTAGTTACTTTTGGCAAGCTTCCGAGCTTTGTGATAACTCTTTCGAGTATTAATATACTAAGATAAGCTGGATTTAATTTAACTCTTGGGTCGTTCATGGGAATAATTTCATCAGCGGCATTGGCCAGGCGCATAACGCCTATTTTATGCACTTGGCCATTTTCGTCTACAAAGCCTTTTGGGAGTTCAAACGTTACCTGTGTATCGTTACTTGACATAAAATAATTATTCTCCTATTCATATTTTAATTTTAATTTTAATATTTTTATTATTTTGCTTAAATTATACTTGAATTCTATAAACGCCTTCTGTAGCAAAAGTTACTGTTTCGATTAATATTTCTGCGCTGTCCGCGCTAAGCCCCCCGGATTCGTATCTTGTCGGCCAGACGTTAAATGCCTGCCATTTTGCTATAGGATTTGTATCGTTATCGTACGCTATTATTTCCATTTGGCCTACGTTAATGCTTTTTCCGTTTAAATATCCCATAAAAAAATCATATAAAGTCAATGCGCTGTACATTCCTTTGGCAAGAGTTACGTCAGGATACGTTAGCATCGTCGGTAGTTTTCGCATACCAAGAGTTTTAAATGCGCCTTCGCGATATTCTGTAGTTCCGATTTCTGCCGAAAAGCCTTCTACTGATTTGAATGACATTAAGCCCAGACCTTCTAAAGTTACAGTAAATCTATGCCCACGTATCGGATATTTTAGGCCTTGACTGAGCGCAGCATTTTCGCTGGATAATACGTCGTCTGCTAATACTTGTCGATCTTCTGGCATAATTTATCACCTCTTTATTTTAAATTTTTATTATTCTGCTGTTTTTTGTGTTATTCTGAAAATCACGAATTCAGCAGGTTTAACAGGAGCAACGCCGATTACACAAATTAATCTTCCGTTATCAATATCGTCTCGAGTCATAGTATTTGGGCCTATATCTACAAAAAATGCTTCGTCCGGGCTGCCACCTACGAGAGCACCGGAGCTCCATAGGCCTCCCAGAAAAGTTTCTATTGTGCCTCTGACTCTGCCCCAAAGTCTTGAATCATTAGGTTCGAATACTACCCAGCTCGTATTTGCTTTTATAGACTCTTCGATATAAATAAACAGTCTTCGAATATTTATATACTTCCAGAGTGGTTTCGAAGACGCAGTTCTCGCTCCCCAAACTCTGATTCCTGCACCCGGAAAGCTCCTGATAGCATTTAGTCCCTTTGGATTTAAAAAATCTTGTTCTGAAGTATTATAATTTACTGACAGTCCTGTGCAATTATTAACTATCTCGTTTGCCGGTGCTTTGTGAACGCCTTTTGAATTATCACTTCTGGCGTAAATTCCAGCAATTGAGCCTGAAGGCGGAATATAAATATCTTTTTTATCAAGTGGGTCATAAACTTTGAGCCATGGGTGATACATTGCACAATAATCACTATCGACAATATCGCGATGTTTCAGAACGTCTGCAGTAGTTCTTGCCTTAAACGGAACGTCTAGAATTGCAAATCTGCTGCCTAAATTTTCGCACTGAGCAACAAGCGATAGTTGCACGTTAGCACTGGTAATTCCCGGAATTGCTAAAATATTCACGTTTGTGTTATCTAAAAAGCTTTGTATTCCGGTTCTGGCGCCGGGACCTTCGTCTTTTCCGATAAAATCGCCATCTGATAATTTTGCAACTGAACCGTTTGTGCCCTTTGCAAGCGAGATTTTAATGTTTTCGTTTTTTGGCATATTAAATATTTTTTTCAAATATTCAAACGGAGCTATTATATCTTTTGGCGCAATAACTGATAAATTTATAAATTCAGATTTTGAAAGTGCTTTTTCGATATATTTTGGTGAATTCGTATTAAACGAAAGATTTTCGTATTTTTCTAATTCGCCGTCGCATTCAACAGTCATATTAAATTCACAAGTTTTGATAACTATTTTGGGTAAAAGCTCAGTGTCTACGACTTTGCCTTTTAAAGCTGCATTCAAAGTTATAGTGTTTTGCTGTGTGTTTAAAATTCTTGCGTACTGAATATCTTTTAGGCCTTGAATGCAAATTATATCGCCGGCGTCAAATCCGAATGCGTTTTTTAATTTATATTTTCCGTTTTCGAATTCTTTTATTATTTGATTTCGATTTTCGTTTGTGGGTTCAAAATAAATCGAAATAGAGTTCCCCCAAATTCCAGGATTTTTGGCTTCGATTTTTAAAGATTTCCCGTCTGAAGAAGAAGCTACTGCTGATTTGGCGTCTGACGGAACTACTCGAGAAATAAAAAGCTTGCTGCCGCCGTTAATAAAAAAATGGCTTACGGCATGAGCTAAAAATCTGTATTCACCAAATTCGTTAGTTTGCAAATATCCGCCGAATTTTCTGTTAAAATCAGCCACGCTTGTTACTAAAACCGGTGCTCCCGTAACGGGGCCTTTTTCGGTAAGACCTATAAAGCCCGCAACAGACGTGCTGACGCCTTGCATCGGAGTAGAACCACTGTCAAATTCTTCGACGTATATTCCTGGAGATAAATATTCTGGCATATTTTTCGACTCTTCACACAAAAAAGTGTAAGAACCTATTCAACTCCCTTCTTTTTTGCTTGTTTGCTTTTTGCTTTTTTATTTTTTGTTTTTTTCAAAAGCATAGAATTAATTACTAAATAAAATTTTTCTCTTGCTTTTTTTAGTTCTTCCATACGTTTGCGCAAAATATAATACATATTTTTAGAATTTTTATAATTTTTAGAAGAAAGTCTTTGCTGAGCAGTTTTTAATTCATCAGAGTCTTCAAATTCTTTGAGTTTATTATTTTTAAATAATTTAGAAAATTCTTCGAGATTTTTTTTGAATTCATAATTATCGTCTTCTTTTTCGTTTTTAATATCGTTTAAATCCGAAATAGCCCTTTGAGCTGAAACTGAATTTAATAATTCTGAATTTTTTCTAATATCTTGAATCTGAGAATTCTCAAGCTCGTCGTCATAAAGCAATTCATCGTCTTCAGTTTCGATATTATCTGAAAAAATTTCGTGTGCTTTTTTAATTTTTTTGTCTTTCGGGTCAAATTCCAAAGTAGTAGCGTTTTCTTGATATTTTTTATCTTCTTCGTAATTTTTTCTAAAATAATTATGCTTATTTTTAAAATCTAAT
Source organism: Clostridia bacterium (assembly GCA_017634155.1). Lineage (GTDB taxonomy): Bacteria > Bacillota > Clostridia > Oscillospirales > Acutalibacteraceae > Improbicoccus. Next base: position 10,076 of record JAGBNX010000057.1, read on the forward strand.
TTTGAATTTTTATCGTCATAATCATCTTCGATGCTAGATAAAAGAGTAAAACGCAATCTTGAATTTGTCTTAAATTTTTCATACCCGACCGAAACTTCTCCGATATTAGTTTTAAACGCCCCAAGTTTTGTAAAATTATCGTCTGAATCATCTTTTTTTTCAGGCAAAAATAAAGCTAGTTTTTTTTTGCGATTAATAAATTGCTTTTTTAAATATTCACTCTGGTCATAAATTTTTTCACTGCTTTCAAGACTTAATTTATCTTGGTTTTCTTGAATAAAATCATCGGCAGAATCTTTTAAATTATGCCTGTCTATCAGCTCCTTTTTGTGCTCTAATTTTTTCATACTATAGCAACACCACCTATCGTAAATACTTTGCATAAAAAAATCAATATTTTTTTTGTTAAATTTATGAAAATCGACTACAAAAGATAAGAATATTCAGCAAAATCACTTTTTAAAGGCATATATCCTTGCTTTTTTAGTTCATATTCTACAGATTTCAAAATATGAGTCATATTTACTTTTGATTTAGCTTGTGCAGCTTTTAAACATGCTGAAATTACTATATTTTTAATGCTTCCGCCGGAGAGTTCAAAATTAGAAATAAAATCAAAATCAATATTTTTTTCGAGTGGCACGTGAGTACCAAAAATATTTTTCCAAATTTTTTTGCGATTTTTTTTATCAGGCTTCGGAAAATGAAACACGTAACTTATTCTTCTGAAAAACGCTTTGTCTATATTTTCAATATAATTCGTAGTCATGATACAAATTCCGTTATGATTTTCTATTCTTTGTAATAAATAAGAAATTTCTAAATTAGCACCACGGTCTTTTGAATCTTTTATATTAGTTCTTTGAGAAAACAAAGCGTCAGTTTCGTCAAATAATAATATCGAATTACTTTTTTCGGCTTCATCAAAAAGACTTGATAAATTTTTTTCAGTTTCGCCGATATATTTTGAAACTATTCTTGATAAATCGGCTCTATAAAGTTCAAGTCCCATTTCGTTTGCAATTATTCCTGCTACCATAGTTTTGCCCGTCCCAGGAGGCCCTGAAAATAACAAGCTTAAGCCCAGGCCGTAATTTATTCTTTTTTCGAGTTCCCATTTTTCAAAAACAATATTTTTAATTTTTTGCTGCTTACAAATATTAATTATCATTTTTTTATCTTGTTCCGGAATAATCAAATCATCCCAAGTATTTTCAGTTTTGATTAAATATGCGTTTTCGCCGAAATTTGCCTGGACTGTCTTTTGAATCGAATTAAATATAATTTTTTTAGTAATTTTGCCGTTTAATATTTTTTCAGAAAAGATTAAATTTGCAGCATTATTTACTTGCCCGGGAGTAAGCTTGAAAGTTCCGGCGATTTCGTTTAAGTCAACTAATTTTTTTAAATTTAAATTTTTGGTTTTATCTTCCCAGATTTTTAAAATCTGTTCGTTATTTAAATTTTTGACCGGATATTTTATCCAGATAATATTTTCATCAAAATTTTCGAGTTGCCAATTAATTTTTTGATTTGAATTTTCGTTTAAAATAAAAAACGAGTTTTTTGAGTAATTTTTTGACATGCTTAAAATAAATTCCAGACGTCTTTTGCGATTTTTTATAAGTTCTATTCCGTCAAAACATACAAGCCCATTCGTAAGCAAAACTTGACGTAAAACAGTCGTAATAATATCACTAAAATTAGATTCTGAATTTAAGCATTTTTCGATATTTATTATAATTAGTGCTTTTGAAAGAATCGAAGCTATTCTTTTAACTAAAGTTTTTTTCCCGATGCCTTTTTCGCCGCTTATAATAAAATAAATATTCTGCATACTAATTTTGCAGACTTTACATAAATTTATTGCTTCGTTTTCGCGAACAATTTTTTCTTTTTTTGTATTCTTAGGAAAATAAACGGAAAATTCACGCGAAGATATATTTGATTTGCCGTTGGACATTACAAAATCAAATATATTTTTATCTATTTTTGTATTTTTATCTAAAAATAAATAAAAAGCTTTTGATTTTAAATCTTGATTTAATTCATAAAATTCAGATCTAGATTTACTTTTGAAAAAAAGTTCTGAAACTTTTTCTATTGGATTAATATCTTGATTTTCCAGTTTATTAAATACCGAAATTAAAAAACAAATCCAAGAATAATTATCGAGCTTAAAAATCGTTCTCAAATATTCAAATGCAAAAAAATCTTTATTTTTTTGAATTTCTGCCGTTATTTTTTTATCTTGTTCTATAAAATTTAAAATCGCTTTTTCAGTATTATTTTTTTTATTTTCTAATAATAATTTTATATTATTAATAATATTTTCTGTATATTTTTCATAATTTTTCATATTAATATATTATAACAGTATTATTATAACTAACAGTTTTGCAGCTCATTAAATTTAAAATACTTGCCGGGACATAAACTACACCATCGATATTCAAAACAGGATTTTCCATTACAGTTTGAGCATCATCTAGTTGTGCTTTGTTTTTGCCTTGTTCTATTTCCAAAATTTTATCATTAAATTTAATAACTATCGTAGCATTATTGTCCATGAACTCAATTTCAGGATTTGTTCCCGAAAAATTTACAGCGTCGTTTAACGAAATTAATATATTTTCGTTATAAACTATCGGATAATTATTAAGAGATTTATTTTCTTTAAGCAAAACTACGTTTTCAGGATTGCAACTTGCAGATTTTTTATATTTATTTCCGAATTCTTCAGAAGCTTTTTGCATAGAATTATATTTATTTTTATCGTATTTATTTTTTTCATAATTTTGATAAGTTTCGATTGCTTCGCTTAATTTTTTTGCCGAGTCATTTTTTTCTGAATCTATTGTTCCGTTTTTTAATAACATAGAAATTACGGCAATATCAGCTATATCATAAGATTCCGGGGATATCGCATAATTTTTTGTTAAATATTCATAAACAGATTTTAATTCTTGAGAAATTTCTTTTAATTTTTTGGGGTCAGACGAGCTAAATACTAATTTTGAGTCTTCGCACAAAAGACTATAAATTTCGTATGAGATATTTTGCTCGCCAGAATTTTCTTTATTTTCGTCAGATAAATCTGAACTTGAATTTTCTCCTGAAGATAAAGACTTGATTAATTCTTGCTCGGCACTCGAAGTTGAAAAATCACTCAAAGCATATAAATTCAAATTTTTATTTTTCTGAGCTAAAAATACTGAGAAAATAAATGCGTAAAGTAAGCTGTTTTTCAAAATTTTGCTGCTAAAAATCAAGAACATCACCGCCCTGAACTATAATATATAAATTGCACACATATATACTAATTAAAGTAGCTAATTTTATCAACAGCTACTAAAAAAACAAAAAAATATAAAAATTATGGGCACTGCAAAAATTAGGTAGGTATATATAATTCATTCTCGGCGGTGCCAGAGAAATCTTCCTTAACTCAATCTTTTATTTCTGTTTGTTAGATTTATTTAATTTGTACCTTATTTGCGTTTTAACATAGTATCAGGATTAATTTGATATATGAATTAAATGTGCTATTCCAGGAATATTATTCCCTTGTTGGAAAGAAGTTGGAGACATAAGTGCACCGGTTGCCATGAATAATACGTTATTTAATTCTTTTTTAGTCATTTTTTGCAAGATATAAGAACACAAAACTGATGCCGAGCAACCGCAGCCTGAACCTCCGGCGTGTACGTCTTGTTTTTCTTTGTGAAAAATCATCAAACCGCAATCGTTGTAATTTTTGCTTATATCAATTTTTTCTTTTATTAAAAGTTCCTGCAAGATTAATGCGCCAGTCTCGCCTAAATCGCCTGAAACTATCAAATCATACTCGTTTGGAGAAGTTTTAGTATCTTTAAAAAAATTCTTTAATGTTACGGCAGCAGCAGGTGCCATAGCCGCTCCCATGTTTGACGAGTCCGTAACTCCTAAATCTTCAATAGTCCCGGCAGTAACGTGTTTTATTTTCGGATTTTTTAAATTTTTATTATTTTCGCCAAGTACTACTGCGCCTGAACCCGTAACAGTCCATTGGGCGTTAGGTGTTCGCTGGCCGCCGTAATCTAACGGAAATCTATATTGGCGTTCTGCCGAGCAAAAATGAGAAGAAGTTACTGCAATTGCATTTCTTGCTGCACCAGATTCAATAAAAATAGACGATACAAGCAGAGTCTGTGCCATAGTCGAGCAAGCTCCAAATTGACCCAAAAACGGAATTTTTAAATTTTTAAGCCCCATCATTGACGAAATACACTGGTCTAATAAATCACCTGCAAATACAAAATCGATTTCTGAATTTTTAACATTTGATTTTTTTATAGCTAGACTGACCGCTTCTTGTTGTAATACAGCTTCTGATTTTTCCCATGTTTCTTGTCCAAACCTGTTATCATCAAAAGTTTTATCAAATAATTTCCCCAAAGGTCCTTGAGATTCTTTTAATCCGCAAACTGAAGCAAATCCTTTGATTACTGGAAATTTTTCAAATTTTATAGTTTGAGTACCTATTCTTGTTGCCATGTTTCTCCTTGTTCATAAAATATAATAAATTTAATAAATATTAAAGCTATAAGATTTAATATTATTTATAGCATTCAAGTTATAGTTTGCCCAATTTTTTATTTATTAAACTATGAATATGGTGTATCTAGGTACTCTAGCCATTAAAAATGCCTGTTTAAATATCAAAAATATTCGTTTGAGGAAGCAAAATTTGACGTTTCCGAAAAATCCCTTTCGCAAATAGTCGAAAATTAAGTTCATAAGTCAATTAGTTAAAAAATAATAAAACTGCCCCAGCTAAGCTGAGGCATCAGAGTTTTTTTTAAGTTTAGAATTATTCAGTTTCTTGGAATTTAGATTTTTTCAGAATTATTATCGCCGAAGCTGAAACTAACAATATTAAAATTAAAACTGAAATTTTTATGATCAATCCGGAATTTATACTATATTGATAGCCGTCCTGAGTTGATTGATTTTTGGAATTATTCCAATTACTGCTGCCATTATTTTCATCTTCTTTACTTTTATTTTCGTTGCTATTATTATCAGCTGAATTATTATTGCTTGAATCACTATCCGGTGACGCTTCTTCATTCGTTTCATAAACTGAATACGGTGAAAAATGATTCATAGTTATTTTGGCAAATTTATAAGTGCCTTCGGGAGATTTTATATCTTCAATCGGAATTTCACCGAAATTCTCGTCCGGACCCTCTTTTATAAAAACAGCGTTTATTTTTTCTTTATCCCACTTATCACCAATTTGAATATAATAATCGATATTTCCAAAATTACTTGTATATTCATTGCCGTCCGGGTCAGTAACTCCTGTTAAAAATATATACAAATTACTATTTTTAATCTGATTTTTATGCTCATCGTCTAATTGGTTATAATATTTTTCAAATTCTGCTTTGTCGTTTTTGGGACCCAGCCATTTTACCCAAAATCTTGAGCCTTTTCTGAAAGTTCCTTTTGAATTATCAATTGCGTACCAAGAGACTGAATTATCAGAACCTTCTTTTAGCCAAATTTTTTCGTTTCCTGTTACTTCAGCGCTGGTTTTGCCTGAATCATCAACATAGTTTATAACGCCGTTATTATTAACTTCGCGACCCCAATCTGATTTATCTACGACTATTTCGAGTTCGATATTTTTAGAGCCAGTGTAATTTCCAATATAATTAATTTTAATTTTTTTAACGCCAGGCTCTTTCATATCTTCGTCTGAAATAATCTCGTAATCCTTGCCTTTTACTAAATCATAATTTAAATCATTGTCTCTTATAGCGACTTCAGCATTCCAATCTTTGCCATCGTAAATATGCTCTTTTTCATATTCAATATCAAAATTTGAAGCATTTTTGGGCAAAATTTCAAAATCCAATGTTTCATCGGCACGTCCTGAATAATCTTCGCTTTTAAACTTGATAGTTACCGTTTTTTTGCCTGCATCTTTCAAATTGCCTGAATATTCTAAGTCATAATCTGTTTTTTCTATTAAATTATTATCACCGTCTTTAATTTTAATTTCTTCATTGTGTTCTTTCCCGTTGTATTCAATATTATTTCTAATTTCTGGTTTCACTTTCGATTCAAGTATGCGAAAATATTCGCAACAAAAATTATTTTTCGCACCTTCGTAGTAGTCTTGAGCATGAATTTCAAAGACATGATATTTGGCATCTTTCCCCATATTTGGAGCCGAATAAGTTTGAGTTGTACCATTTATGAGTGAAAGTCCTTCGTGCTCTTCAGATACTTTTTTCGTTATTTCATCAATTTTTGCTTGCAATTCTGTACTATCCGAAATTGTTCCATCTATTCTTTGTTTTTTATCGTCATCGTAATATTCTACGTTAAGTTTATCGATATTTGTTAACGAAACAATATGGCTCTTTAAACTTTTTGGTACTTTCAAAGTAAAATTTGGTTGAAAAGTTTCAGAGCCGGACGCAATTAGATCATCACAATAAATAAGATGAGACAAATCAACAAGCTTTAGTGAGCTACAATTTACAAGTATTTCTTTCCCGTCGTCATAGATATAATTTTTGCTTCGTTGCAATTTCCCAATGTAGCCTAATTCAGGCAGAACTAATTCTTCTAATTTTTCACTACCTGAAAATACACTGGTCAAACATACTTTTACTTTCGGCAAATTTATTCTTTGAAGTTGGGTACAGCAGCTAAGTGCCTGAACACCTATACAAGTTGCTTTGGGCAAATCTACTGATGTGAGCTTAACACAATCTAAGAATGCCTTCTGACCAATATATTTTACTTTTGGCAAAGTAACTTCCGTTAGAGAAGTTACAGAACTAGTACTAACACTTTCCGACGCACCAGTTGTTTTAAATGCCGAATTACCAATGTAGATGGCATTTTCAAAAGTTACTTTTGCTAACTTTTTGCACCCTTGAAAGGCATTATCGTCTATTTTTTCAACCGATGCACCAGTAACTGAGGTTACAATTTCATTGTCCTTGAACGCAGAATCTTTAATTATTTTAACATCATAATTAATTGTCTCATTACTAACTTTTTCAGGAATAACTAGATCGCCATCTTTAAATTTATCAGAAAAATTACTAGCTGGTCCCACGACAGTTGCAGTTTTATTTTCTGTATCTAGATCATACTTTAGACCGTCAATTTCAACACCTGAAATTGTTTCAGCGTGAGTAAAAATCTTCATACAAAATGCTCCAGTAAGCACGAGAATAAAACCTAACAAGAAAATACGAATTTTCTTGAAAAACAAAAATTTTGACCATTCGATTTGATAAATATCCGTATTATGAATCATGTTACAGCACCTCACTTTTTGTATCAAATCTACAAAAAATACTATATACTAAAATAAAAAAATATTCAATAACTATAAATTGTCGAATTTTGTATTTTTGAAAATTTGAAGCTGGATCTGAACCAATAGAATAGGCACAACAAGTATGGCGAAAATATTACTTTTATGATTTCAGATATAGTTTCTATTCCGATGCAAAATTCAGAATGGCCTACGTTTTAACATGAATTCTTGAAAAAAACAAAAATAAAAAACAACTCATTTTGGCATTTTTGGAGAAAGTTTATTTATTAATTTCAGAAAAAACTATTGCATTGTTAATTTTATATCTTATAATCGAATTGTGAGTGAATTTTATGTTTATTCATGTATCTTACATATTTTATAGGAGTTGTTTTTATGTCCGTTTTTAAGTTTTCTAAATTTTGTGCCTGTGTTTTGGGTTTAAATTTTGTGTTTCCGTTTTGTAGTTGCCCAAAAGTCAATGCTGGTAGCATGTCTGGTAGTTCTGAAATCCCTAACGATGATTGGCACGAAGGACTATTTAAATGTTCAACACGGAACTATAAAGGTGGCTGTTTATTAAAAATTGAACTTGACAACAAAGATTTTTGCAAAGAGAAACTAAACGATACAGATAAATGTGTAATTGATGTACTTGCTAATCGCCCTGAGTGGCGAGGAAAAATAACAAAAATTGAAATTGGTGAAGGTATACAGTGGATTGGTGATAAGGCATTTCGTACTTACTATGAAGTAGATAAATATGGCAAAGAGAGATTGAAAGGTTACATAAATTTAAAATCCGTTACTCTTCCTAATTCATTGTCAGGGATTGGTACTTGTGCGTTTCGCAATACTGGGTTGCAAGATATTACAATACCTAAATCGGTTAGAAGAATTTCTGATTTTGCATTTTATGGTTGCAAAGATTTGTTAAAAGTTAAAATTGAAGGAGATGAAAAAGATCCCAGCTTACTCGAAGTCATTGGTTTCTCGGTATTTAGTAACTGTGAAAGTATGTTGTCTTTCGAATTTCCGCGCTACAATGCTAATAGCGTCAGAATTGGTACATTTGCATTTGGTAATTGTAGTAGTTTACCGATGATAGATATCCCAAATAAATATGACGTTAGCAGTGGGGCATTTTACAAATGTCCAAGTTTGACTTGTGTTAAAGTAGGCGAGGGGGTCGTGTTCCGACCTTACGAATTCGGAGAGTGTTGTAATCTTATACAGTATACTACCCCATTAATAAGAAGTTTGTTATTTCCCGCTGAATAATTTTAAATTAGCTGACAGAATAATATATACTATTATTTAACTCTCCAGTCTTTCTGGAGAGAATTTTTTCTAGTATTATATTTCCAGTTATTTTCGGGAATACTTTATTATAAATAAATTTTAAGTTTAAGACAGGATTTAAATGTTTACTTCTTTTTTGCGCGCAATAATTATGTATATCGTAGTTGTCTGTGCAATAAAATTTATGGGCAAACGACAGATTGGCGAACTTTTAACTTTGTAACTTTTTATATAATTTTTATGATTTTATACGTATCATAATTCAGAATGGCCTACGTTTTAACATGAATTCTTGAAAAAAACAAAAATAAAAAACAACTCATTTTGGCATTTTTGTAGAAAGTTTATTTATTAATTTCAGAAAAAACTATTGCATTGTTAATTTTATATTTTATAATCGAATTGTGAGTGAATTTTATGTTTATTCACGTATCTTACATATTTTATAGGAGTTGTTTTTATGTCCGTTTCTAATTTTTCTAAATTTTGTGCCTGTGTTTTGGGTTTAAATTTTATGTTGCCTTTTTGTAATTTTCCAAAAGTCGATGCCGGTCAAACATTCAGTAGTTCTTTGCGAGAATGGGAGGAAGGTCCGTTTATTTGCTCATTAAATAACACGGGTGTATTAGAAGTAAAATTGAGCGAAGAAACACCATGCGCTACTTCTACTCAAATAATAGATGGCGGTGTTCAAACACTAAAATCTTTAGATGTAGATTTGTTTAATGGAAAACGTCTTAACTGGAAAGATGATGTAAAAAAAATTGTAATTGGCGATGGTATACAGTGGATCGGTGATAGTCAATTTGGATTTTACAAAGGTGATAACTGATATTAAATATGCATAGCGAATTTATTGCTTGATCAGTAATAATGCATGGCAACAAAGATCCACTTGAGTGAAATATCGTAGCATATAAGTATCCAATTGATATCGAATATATTATCTGCACAAGTGTCGAAATTAATTCAGCGCCACAAAATAAATTTAAAATATGACCTATCCCAAATATAATGTTGCTAATTAATACAGCATTGTTGATCCCGTGTTTTGTCAGTGCTCTGAACAAAAAGCCCCGAAAAATAATTTTTTCAATAAAACCTATGTTTAACATTCTTAAGATAAAAATAATATTTCATAATAATTATTATTTATATTTATGCCGTTCCATAAATTAAGTGAAGCAATCAAAATAAGAGGAGTAAAAAACAAATATCTTTTTGGATTTTTAATTTTTATGAGTCCATAATAAGAACTTTTTTTATAAAATATAATCGTGATTATTAATAATAAAGAAATTATTATATCGGCAATCATGCTTCTATAATCTTCTGGACTAAAATTTCTTACAAAATATCCGTCGATAATTATGTACATTAAAGTAAAAATTAAAAAGCATAGCCAATCAAAACTTATTTTCATATATTAGATACCTCCGAGTTTAAATTTAACAAATTGTTATTTAAACATAATATTTATTATTTGATATTTTTATAATAAATAATATTCCCGACGGCTGATGTACAAAGCATTATAAAAAACATTAAGATTAAAGCAATTGCCGAACCCGACCATGGATTATACTGACTGCCTAAAAATTGAAGTTCTATAATTTCACCTATTAGTATATTTTCGCTACCTCCTAGCATTTTAGAAATTATAAAAGCACTCATATTCGGCGCAAATACCATTAAAAAACCTGACAAAACTCCTGGAGCACTCAACGGAAAAATTATTTTAGTAAAAATTTTAAACTTCCCAGCTCCTAAGTCTTGTGCGGCTTCTATTATCTTTGGATCAAGTTTTGAAAGCGAAGAATATATAGGCAAAATCATATAAGGCAGCGAACCGTAAACCATGCCTATGATTACTGCAATTTTTGTATTTATAATAACAAAATCTGATCCAAAAATATTAAAAAATTTATTTATTATTCCGTTAGATTCCATGATAGTCATCAACGAATAAGTAATTAATAAAAAACTTATCCACATTTGGAGCATCACGCCTGCAATAGCTATTTTTTGTAATTTTTTCCCAAGTTTTGATATCGCATACGCCGTAGGATACCCAAGTGCAAACGAAATCAAAGTCGAAACGCTCGAAAATACGATAGAACGTACAAAAGTTCTTGAGTAATTTTTTATTTCCAAAAAATTCTCAAGAGTAAAATTATTTTCCTGATTAGTAATACTGTAATAAAGCACAAAAATCATAGGTAAGACCGAAAATAAAAAAAGCCAAAAAGCATAAGGTATGCTAAATATTTTTAAATTAATAACTAATCTCCTTATATTTATTTATTTTATTTATTTTTCTTTCTCGTTAAAAAATTCATCACTAAACGAACTGTAATCACCAATTTCAGAAGAATATTCAGATTTTTTCATTATGTGAATATCTTCAGGCAATATTTCTAATCCAATAATATCGCCTACATTTTTATATTCAATAGTCTGAATCATCCATTTGAAGCCATTAACGTCTATAATTATTTCGTTATTTACGCCTCTAAAAGTCGATGAAGTTACGATACCTGATATATGTCCGGCATCAGGCGAGACAAGTTTTATATCTTCAGGTCTTATTACGGCATCTATTTTTTCGCCTTTTTCAAAGCCTTTATCTAAGCACTTAAATTTTTTACCTACGAATTTTACTAGATAATCTTCGAGCATAATGCCGTCGATTATATTACTTTCGCCTATAAAATCAGCTACGAAAGCATTTTTTGGTTCGTTATATATATCTTTCGGAGACCCTATTTGTTGAATTTTGCCTTTATCCAAAACTACGACAGTATCTGACATCGAAAGTGCTTCTTCCTGGTCATGAGTTACCGAAATAAAAGTAATCCCTGTTTTTGCTTGTATTTTTTTTAGCTCAAACTGCATATCTTTTTTGAGCCTTAAATCAAGTGCCGCAAACGGCTCGTCTAATAAAATTAATTTTGGATAATTAGCCAGCGCTCTTGCTACAGCAACTCTTTGTTGCTGACCACCCGAAAGATTATCAACAGATCTTTGTGCCATTCTAGAAAGCCCAACGAGTTTTAACATATCATTAACTCGTTTTTCGATTTCTTTTTTAGGCTTTCTAGCGACTCTCAGACCAAAAGCTACATTTTCGAATACATTCAAATGTGGAAAAAGAGCATATTTTTGAAATACAGTATTAACTTCGCGCTTATGAGGCGGCAAATCAGTTATATCTTTATTTTCAAAAAAAATTTTCCCCCTAACAGGACTTAAAAATCCTGCTATTATTCTTAAAATAGTCGTCTTACCGCAACCAGAAGCACCCAAAAGAGTCAAAAATTGTCCTTTGGATACATCAAGACTTAAATCATCAAGAACTATTTCATCGCCAAACCTCATACGTATATTCCGTAAAGATAATATATTTTTATCCAAACTAAAACCATCCCGTATCAGTAATAATAATCATCAATTATCTCGATTATAAATTATAAATATAATTACATCTTTTGTCCAACGAGTTTTATATTCCATACGATTGTTGCAGAGGCATTGCTAAAATTAAATAGAAATAATAGATTTACAGGAAATTATCTCTGCGCATAAATATAGCGACATAAAAGAACTACATCATCCCCTACAGCGTTGTCGGATAAAATATCTATATTTTTTTAGCAACACTTTCAGACAAAAGTGACTCGATGTAATTAAAATAATACTTTATTTCATATGAGATTTTATAAGTGTGCACAAAAATTCTTTTCGTTTGGTATCAACTTTATCATTCATATTTTCAACAAATTTAAGCTTTTCTGCTGCAAGCTTCTTATTGCCATCTATCTTTTCAAGCTTAAAATCATCACCGACCCAATAAAGTCCGGCAGGAAGTTGCCACAAATTACCCTGACTATAAGCCTTATTATCGAAATAAAAATAATGCTTATGAACTTTCCCACTTTTGATATCTGTTTCAATTTGTTGCGTACCCACACCATGGCCTGTTCCATCACGGACATTCTTACTACTAATTTCAGAAATTATCGTTACTTTTGAATTTAGTATTTTCTGCGGCTGAAAATCTACATATGCCTTGCCACTTAAAAATCCCAATGTTTCATAATCACTTTTTAATGCATAAATAACTGCTGAATTTTTTGTATTTTCTAAACTGATTTCTGCATAATTTTTTATATCGTCACTTTTACTTTGTTCCGCAAGTGTATCAGAAAATTCTTTTTCAAATTCTTCATCAGTTTTTTTATTAGTCGTAACCCAACTTGCTAACCAACTTAAACTATTAGATGGTAAATTTTTACACCATTTTATCACATCAACCACTTTGCTGGCATTTGAAACCGATGCATTACCTGGGACAGGGTCAAAAGCCACCGAATTTATTTCAACTTTATTTCCAAACTTTTTAGCAATCTTATTTAAGACTATATTGGCTGCTACTCCACCCCTACTGTGCCCTTTTACCGAAACATAAATTTTATCACCTTTATCTAAATATTTATCTATTTCTTCTTTTAACACAAAAAAGCCATTACTGATATTTCTTGTTATTGAAAACTCACCAGCATCAAGTACTCCACCAAACGCCTGAGGCCCGGGTATAGTGTACTCAATTTGATGTATTTTGGATTCATTCCAGTCATCATATTTTACTTTTTTGGTTTTAACAATTTCTTTTTTCCAAACATAGCACTCTCTGTTATTCTTATCCGTATTTTTCAAACACAAAAGTTTTCCATATTTTTGAATCATTTTGGCTAGATCCAAAAAGCCTATTTTTTCGATCTTTTTATTGCTAAGCTCTTTCGAAAAACTTTCAAACTCACTCGAGTTAAAATATTCTAAAATATCATTATATTTACTATTTATAAATTTCTTTAACTCTTCTAAGTCATTAAAATCACGACTTTCAATTTCTTCATCACTTTCAAGATTTTTTGTTTCAACACAATATTCTCTGTCAACATTGACCATACTTCTAGAAGGATCAGTTTCAATAACTTTGGTACTTATCGTATAAAGCAAATATTTATTCGATGCATCACATGATAAAATATACAACTTGTTATTATCTTTAAGTAATCCCTTAATTTTTGAAGTACCCCTCAAATCATTTTTTGAATGATTTATAACTTTTTTACCAAATTCAAAAAAAGCCGAACCCAAATTACTGTTTGAGGTAACATACTGATCTTTGACTTGTTTGCTTGGAAAGGCTTTCCTCCAAACTAAATCTCCAGATCCGGCAAATTTAAATTTAATTTTATACACTGATTTTTGACCAAAAAACTTGTAAGCCCCCACAACACTTAGCCCTGCAAGTGTCACAGCAGTAGCAGGAACATAATATTTAGGTGATAATTTACCAGAAGCGGAACCGACTTTTGAATTAAAAACTAATCCGCTTGTTGTACCTAGTTTTTTGTCCAACACAAACTTAGCACTGGATTTGGTGCCCTGAAATAGTGATAAACACGCTAATAAACCTGCTATTTTTTTTTTTTTTTCTACCTTCTTTCATTCGGCATCTCCCCCCTCATTTTCAATTTCATCATCGCTATACTCCTCAATCGCTTCATTTTCTTGAACCTGTTTAGAATTATTCTGAACTTCATACAATGACTCTGATTTTTTCTCAGCTTCACTCTTAATTTCTAATTTCTCGTTATTAATTTCACTTTTCGGTTCGTCAGAATTTTTTTTTGATAAATCTTGATTTCGATTTGATTTTTTAAATTCAACAGTACCATTACCCGAAAAAACTTCAAAACGGCTGTATGAACTGTAAACACAAATTCCATCTGCAGTTTGACTATCACCAACACTATTCTTATTTTCAGGCTCATCATCTGCAAGCAAATCTTTGACGTTTTTTACATTGCCGCTATCGTCCAACTCATATGAAAAAGCACAATCTTCACTGTGGACACTAACAAAACCCGCATTTTTAAGCTCTGATTTTGAATTTTTGTCGATATTTTCATCAGACTTCTTATCATCAGAAACTTCAGTATGCACTTCCGTGTCAGTTCCACCAGCAAAGACAACACTGGAACCAGCACTAACAGAAAAAATATTCGCAATTACAAACAAAGCAAATAACCTAGAAACAAAACTCACGTTTAACCTCCAAAATAAATAAACAAAAATTAAGCCTGTCACAAGAACAACTCATGACAAGTCTATCATATAATACGAAAAAATTTTTGTCAATAGTTTTTTTAGCATTACGAAAATAGGATAGAAATAGTAGAAATGGGAAATGGGAAATAAAATAAAATAAAATATAGGCGAACATAAAGAACCAAAAACGGATTTCGTATAGGGAAGTAAAAATACAAATGTAAGAATTGCGGTTGTAATTATGGAGACAAAAAAGGTTGTCCAGGACATGTAAAGCAGAAAGAATAAAATATTATTGATGTTAAATTTTATACTACTGACAAGTTCCCAGCATATAATATTATTCCTTAAGGTAAACTGGAAAATCTCGTACTTACACTATTGAGCATATGAATTATATTCTTAGCCATTACTTTGCTCGTAAAACTTAATTGTTGGTTCAAAAGTTTTTAAACATGATTGATAATTCTGTTATCTTATTTTTGTATCGTAACTCTATCGCTTCTATCTATTTCTGTCGATGTTTCTCTTCTCTTGATTTCACTTTGCGATTATTTTTTTTTTAAGCATTCTTTTTTTAAAACAATAGCTTTTTGACATTTCCCCGAAATATTGGGACGCATCAAATAAAAAAATTATTTAAAATTATGCAATCGATAGTCATACTTTTCTAATTGGATAAATTCAGTTGCACCGTCTATATACTTTTAGTATTGATTTTTTTCAAATACAAGAATATAATGGTTAACGTTAGCTAACGGATTTTAAAATTCAATTTTTGGAGTGTTATGTATGGGATTTTTCAATTTTTCTAAGTTTTCAAAGTTTTTGAGTGCTTGTTTTAGTTTTAGTATCTTATTTCCTGGGTTTCAAACACATAGTATGGATAGCTTGAATTCGTCATTTGCTACGGCTTCAGGCGAAAACGTTGATGAGGCGTTTGATATGTTTGATAATATCGTGATTCCTGAAGTTTGTGAGATTTGTAAGAAAAATGCGCCATTTTATATTTTAACTAGCGAAGAGATAGGACGTTCTCACGCATCACCGCCTTTGATATGTTGTCGTGATTTGGCATGTGTCCGACGATCATTGCTATTATGTTTTAAGAATTTTAAGAATTTTAAGTATGCTGATCAATCTGATGTGGACGTTTCGAAAATCATAAGCCAATTCCAAAATCACGAAAATTCTTCTGAATTCTACGTTTTACATTGTTTAAGTAAAGAATGTGGCATTTACTTCGTAAGTAGTGAGCTTTTGTGCCCGGGGTGTAAAAGTCAATCTAGCTGTACTGACATTGAGTTTACGGTAAGATTATTTAATAACGAAGATAATATTAAATATTACAAATTATTCAAATTTTTATTAAATAAGATTAATGGTACTTTAAACAACAAAATATTTTATTTTAGTGAGTCAGAACCGTTCAGTTATAGCCTCGACGAGACGGATCTTGCTCTCATATTAGCTAGTCTCATGGTCGAAAAGCCTTATAAAGAATTGAAGGAAGAATATCAAAGTTTAGTAAATGGGAGGTTTGAGGGGTGTCAGACAATAAAAAATCAAGTGGTGGGTGGCAAATTAGAAAAATATGTATTATTAATTATACAAGACATGGATGGTAATAGAAAGATCGTGTATTGTAAAAGCTCTGATCTCTATAAAGTGTTTTCGGATTTTTCAAAAGCAGGGTACAATTTGTTTTACGGAAGTTCGTTATCGTTAGGTGGTTTTGGTATGCATAGTTATATGCAAAGTGCGTTAATTGAGTCTGGTTTGTTGGAACATGAACATGTATTACCTAAGTAATTTTAGAAATACGTTAAATTTCCTCCGGGACTCCCGGAGATAGATTTTATTTTCAAATAATAGACTTCTTTCGAAACTGATACAGTTCTCTCCGGCATCCGCCGGAGGGAATGTTTAAAATCTTTTGAGCGTAATTTTTTGTTCTAAAAAATTAATTTTTAAAAGGAGTAAAAAATAATAATATTATTAATATTTTCAACAATTTTACTAAAAACAATAATTTTTTTGGTTAGTTGTTATCTGATATTAAATCTAATTCATAATTTACTTGTTTAAAACAGCGTGAATATCTGCGAATTTTCGCATCTTCATTGCTTATAGTAATCGTAAAATCATAAGTTAATTTACCATACTGTGTAACAAATTTTAGTTTATCACTGTTAAAATTTGCTTCCCAATCTACTAATTCTTTAGTTCGTCCAGCATTTTTACCATTTTTAATCGATTCCAATATTTCCGACAAACTATTTAAATCATCATAAAACATTTGCAAATTGAGACCTTGAATTTTATCACCTGGTTGCCTTAAAGATTGATAGTACTTTAAAATATCAATTATTTTGTTTATTTTTTCATTACCAAACTTTTGTTCAGGTTTATCAGGTTTATCATGATTTTCTTTAAAGTTTCGTACACCCAAAGTAATTGCCAATCCTACTGCAGCAACGCCAACAAGTGTTGCAATAACGCTTGCAATTGCTATTTTATTTTTTGCCAAGTTCTTTGTTTTAGAAGCGACCTTACTTACCGTTGCAAGCGTTGTGGGCATTTTCTGATTCATGGCCGAACTTTTGTTACCCCAAATATGCATAAGCAATAGCATGATTGTCATGTTTTTTCTAATTAAAATTTTTTTAATTGATTTCAACATAAAACTTTCCTCTATTCTAGCAAATCTGTAAAAATCGAATCCGTATTTTTATCATAGATAAAATATCTGTTATGATATTCTTTGCTGTCCTCTATCAAATTATTATCGGTGCAGATCATTATGCCAATCACTTTTCCTGTTTTATCATATTTTTGGCCTCCTGTCAACTGTTCGGCAATCATTTTGGAAGCGTAAAACAGAATGCGCTGCTACAAATCAGAAGATTTTCTTATTTGGATCTCAACGTTGATTCGCTGACCACTATTTTAGTAAAGAGTCCCTCCGGCAGTGCCGGAGAGAACATTTAAATAATTTTTTTGATGAATTATTTTTATGCTTTTCTAGCAATGGATATTTATTTAATTATTTTTATAATAAATAATTATATTCCCAAATAAGATTTTTTAATTTCATCACTTGAAATGAGATCGCTCGAATTTCCGGATAATACTATCTTACCATTTTCAATTACATACGACCTGTCTGAGCATGATAATACTATATTTACATTTTGCTCAATCAAAAAAATTGTTACTCCTGATTTTGATAAATTTTTTATTATTTCAAAAACTTGGTTCACAAATTTTGGAGATAATCCCATAGTTGGTTCATCTAACATAAGAAATTTGGGCTCAGACATTAAAGCTCTTCCAACTGCAAGCATTTGCTGCTCTCCTCCTGAAAGAGTTCCAGATATTTGATTTTTTCGTTCTTGTAATCTTGGAAACATTTCGTAAATTTCTTGTATTTTTTTTAATTTTCGTGAATTTTTATTTGTATATGCTCCTATTTCTAAATTTTCAAGAACTGTCATTTTACTAAAAATTTTTCTTCCTTCTGGAACATGTGCTATTCCCAATTTTAATATACTTTCAGGAGATTTATTTTCTATATTTCTTTCTAAAAATCTTATTCCTCCATTTTTTATTTTTATTAGTCCTGAAATTGCATTCAAAGTAGTAGTCTTACCTGCTCCGTTTGCTCCAATTAAAGATACTATTTCTCCTTCATGAATTTCTAAACTTAAATTTCTGATTGCATGAATGTTTTCATAAAAAACGTCAATATTATTTATTTTCAGCATATTGTCCTCCCAGATAAGCAGTTTCTACTTCTTTGTTCTTCTGTATTTCTTCAGGTTTGCCTTTTGCTATAGTTTCCCCTCGATTTAAAACATATATATAATCGCATATCTTCATAATAAAATTCATGTTATGTTCTATAATTATAAAAGAAATTTCAAATTTATTTTTTATTTTATTAATTACTTCAAATAAATTCATGGTCTCAGAAGAATTCATTCCTGCCGCAGGTTCGTCTAAAAGTAAGATTGAAGGATCAGTAGCTAAAGCTCTAAGAATTTCTACCATTCTTTGAGCACCATATGACAAATTTTTAGAAAGACAATCAGCCTTATTTTCCATTCCAAAAATTGAAAGAAGTTCTAAAGATTTATTTTTTATTTTTTTTTCTTCAGAAAAATACTTTGGAGTTCTAAAAATAGAATCAAATAGACTATATTTTTGATTATTATGAAATCCTACCATTGTATTTTCTAAAACAGTCATTTCTTTGAATAATCTTATATTTTGGAAAGTACGAGCTATTCCATGTCTATTTATTTGAGTAGAATCCCATTTTCTTGTATTTTTTCCATTTATAAAAATATCACCCAAATTTTGCTTGTAAACTCTAGTTAAAAGATTCAAAACTGTAGTTTTTCCCGCTCCATTAGGACCTATTAAACCATATGTTTTTCCTTTTTCTACCTGCAAATTGAAATCTTTAACTGCATGATGATTTTTAAATAACAAGTTTAAATTATAGCATTCCAGAACATAATTACTCATTTTCGCTCCCTCCTGGATTTTTCAGTTTATTAAATCTAAATTCTTTTTTACCCATAATTCCTGATGGTCTAAATATCATTACTAATATTAAAATTAATGCATATATTACCATTCTGTATTTGTTCATGTTTGGAATGAATATCTGAAATATAACAGGAAACGCAACTAACAAACTGGTTGATATAACAGATCCAGTCATTGATCCTATTCCTCCAAGTATTACCATGACTAAAATTTCTACAGATTTCATAAATCCGAATTCACCGGGAGTCAAAATTCCTTGATTTCCCGCCCAAAGAGCACCTGATATTCCTGCAAAAAAAGCTGAAACGCAAAAAGCTAAGATTTTATACTTTCTAGTACTAATTCCAAGAGATTTTACTGCTATTTCATCTTCTCGTATTGCAATTATAGTTCTTCCGTGCTTTGAATTAATTATTAATTTAAACACTGTAAAAGATAAAACTACGAAAGAATATATTAATAAAAAATTTGAATATTTTGGAATAGACTTCAATCCTTTAGGACCACCGAAAATTTCTATATTAACTATAATAATTCTTATAATTTCACTTATTCCCAAAGACGCAATTGCAAGATAGTCACCTCTAAGACGGCTTGATAAAACTCCTGTGATACATCCAATTAAGCAAGAGACAACAGCAGAAATTATTATTGCTATTAAAAAATTTACTCCATTTTTTAATAAAAGAGCATAAGTATATGCTCCAGCAGCAAGAAATCCAGCGTGTCCAAGAGTAAATTCTCCCAGGTATCCCAGTGTAAAATTCAAAGATAAAGATGCAATGAGATAAATTCCAATCTGAAGAATAACAGTTTTATATGAGTTCGAGACAACTCCACTGTTTATTATAAAACTTCCAAAAATTAACGATAAGATAGAGATCAAAAAACTATAAATATTTTGTTTTTTCATATTTTACACTTTCTCTATAATTTTTTTGCCTAAAATTCCAGAAGGCTTGAATATTAAAACTAAAATCAAAATTCCAAAAACTATCGCATCGAGCCAGGTAGCCAGTCCAATATAAATAGTAAAAATTTCAATAAATCCTATTAAGAATCCGCCAAAAACTGCTCCTTTAATAGATCCTATTTTGCCTAAAACAGCGGCAATAAACGCTTTCATTCCAGGCATATATCCAGAAACAGGGCTGACTATAGGATACTTATTAAAATAAAGAACAGAACCAATTCCTGCTAAAGCAGCTCCTATTGCAAATGTAAATGAAGTAACATTATCTATGTTAATACCCATAAGTCTCGAAGTCTGCATGTCTTCTGATACTGCTCTCATTGCTCTTCCTAATTTTGAATATTTGATAACTAAATCTAATATAATCATTAACGAAACTGAAATTATAATAGTAATTAAAGATACAAAACTAATATCAGAATTAAAAATGCTAAATGAAATATTTGGGAAAAAATTAGAATTTGGAAATGGTTTTCCGTTTGCAGAAAATATAATTTGAGATATATTTTGTAGAAAAAGAGACACTCCTATCGCAGTTATAAATATAGAATTTCTAGGAGCGTGCCTTAAAGGCTTATACGCTATTTTTTCTGTTAACAAAGAAATAAGAATGCAACCAAAAATTGAAAAAATAGAACTTAAAACTGGACCAAATCCTGATGACATAGAAACAATAGCAATATATCCTCCGAGCATTATAACTTCTCCGTGAGCAAAATTAATAAGTGAAATAATACCGTAAACCATGCTATATCCTAAAGATATTAGCGCATAAATAGAGCCTAACTGTAAAGCGTTGATAATTCGCTGCATAATTTTACCTCCTATACTTTTTGATAAAATTTTTCTTCTCCATCTTCAATTCGAATAATAACTGCTTTTCTGTTTGAGTTGTTATATTTATCAAATGACATATTACCTGAGATACAGTTTATATTTGTGTTTTTTATATTACCTATGATATTTCCTCCCAATCTCACAGCATTTTCGAACACTTGAATAGCTTCATACCCGGAGACACTACATAAATCAGGAACCTCCCCATATTTTTTTTGATATTCTTCAGAAAAAGTTCTAGAGTTTCCACTTGGGTCATAAGGATCAAATAAATCACAATAGAAATAATTTTTATTTTTTAAACATGATATATCTGAAACGTATTTTGTTACTCCTCTCCAACCGTCAGGACCAAACATTATGCAATTTATTCCCAATTTATCAGCCTGAGCAAGAATTAACGCAATAGTATCACGATAGTAAGGAATAAATATAAAATCAGGAATTTTAGATTTAATATTTTCTAATTGCCTTTGAAAATCAACAGAATTTAAAGTAAAATTTTCAGTTATAGAAACGTTAATACCTAAGTCCTTGCACTTATTTACAAAAGAATCTTTTAGTCCTGATGAATATTCACTTTCTCCGCAAAACAAAACAGCAGCATTTTTTATATTTTTTGACTTTGCGAATTCAGCAGCTTTTTCTCCTTGAAACGAGTTTGTAACCCCTATCCTAAACACGTTTTGGTATACTTTCCCACTTTCTTTGTTAAAAGTAACATCGTCAGCGGAAGCAGTAGTCATAGTAATAGGAATATCATCATTGCTAAATTGATCAACAATAGACAATGCTGTTTCACTTATAACTCCCGTAATAATTCCGGAGACACCTTTTTCTTTAAGATAATTATATCCTACGACTGCTTTTGAGGGATCTCCTTCATCATCAAATTCGATACATTTTATTTTTTTACCGTTAATTCCTCCTGAATTATTGATTTTTTCTATACGCATATCTATTCCATGCTTAGTAGCAATACCGTACTGCGAAGCTTGTTTAGTTAGAGGAAGCAAAGCACCTATTTTTATACTTTGGTTATCAGATCTTTTTTTAAATATAAATAAAGAAACAACACATAAAAATACTAATATAAAAGCAATTATTATATAGTTTCGTTTTTTATTATTTTGTTCATTTGTCATTTTATCTTTCTCCTCTTGATTAATAAAAATTAAATTTATAAAGATAGTTATAAAAACTCTCTGCCCAACTGAGCAGAGATTAAGGGTGACCATGTGTAAAAAAGCACGCAAAACAGACTAGCTAAGTAACAACACAGCCACCCATAATCAATCGTAACAAGGTAGAAAGAAGACAAGTATTCGACAAACGAGTACACATTAAGTTAAAACTGTTCATACTACTACTTACCCCTCCCAACTAAAGTTGGCGGTAGTGTATCACAAATGATTTAAATTGTCAAGGATCGTAATCAAGATTTTGAAATTTTTTTCAAATTTTTTGATAAAATTGCTCTTTTCCATCTTTAATTTGGACAATAATAGCTTGTTTTTTCGGGTTATGATGCTTATCAAAAGTAATGTTCCCGGCAATACAGTCTATATTTATAGTTTTCAAATTATCTATAATGTTTCCATCTAGCTTCATAGCAGAAATTAAAACTTTTGCAGCATCATATCCTCCTGCAGAAAGCATATTTGGACTTTGCCCAAACTTTTTTTCATAATCTTTCGAGAATTTTTGAGAAAATTCACTTGGATCATCATATGAAAAAGAACTACAGTAAAAGCAATTATTTAAAAGGGAAATATTTGATGTGCTTTCTGTAACACCGCTCCATCCATCCGTTCCAATAATAGGACAAGATATTCCGAGATTTCTTGCTTGCTGAACTATCAATCCGTCAATTTCGTAATATGCAGGAACAAATATTAAATCAGGGTTTTTGCCTTTAATATTTGAAAGTTGAGCTTGAAAATCAACAGAATTTACAGAAAAGTTTTCTATTATAGAAACATTTAATCCTAATTTATTACACTCATTGATGAAGGCATCTTTTAAACCAGAAGAATAATCATTTTCGGCACTGTAAAGAACAGCAATATTTTTAGCGCCTTTATTGTGTGCAAATTTTGCCATTATTTCTCCTTGAAAAGAATTCGTAAAACCAATTCTGAAAACATTTTCGAATATTTTGTTATTTTCTTTGTTATACGTAATACCATCAGCAGAAGCAGTTGTAACTATAATCGGAATATTATCATTATGTGATTCCTCGACAACCGCCAGAGAAGTATCACTGGAAGCTCCTGTAATAATTGCAGAGACTTCTTTATCTTTCAAAAATTCGTATCCAGAAACAGCTTTTGCAGGATCTCCTTCATCATCGAATTCAATACATTTTATTTTCTTACCATTAATTCCTCCTAAATTATTAACTTCATCAATATACATATCTATCCCGTTTTTCGTGTTAATTCCAAATTGAGCATTTGCTTTTGTTAACGGCATCAGAACACCAATTTTGATATATGAATCATCTGATTTACGCTTGATTATAAAAAATATAGAAGCAGATAAAACTAAAATTGCTGATAAAATTATAAATATATATTTCTTTTCTATTTTTATCATTTTAAAATCTCCTTTATTTTAAATTTTAATATAAAATAAAAAAACTCTACCTTTACAGATAGAATTCAAAAAGGGTAGATACTCAAAAAAATACAACGAACCTACAACCACCATATATAATTTGAATAACTACCCAGTATAGTTCGAACAGCAACTGAAAATACGCAAAAAGGGCCTGCAAAACTGAACAATTTTACAAATAAATCAATCATTTTGCATCCCTCCTTAAACTCCAAATATTAAAATCCGACATATCATAAATGATTTAAATTGTCAAGTATCACAATCAAGATTTTGAAATTTTTTTCAAATTTTTTGATAAAATTGCTCTTTACCGTCTTTTATATGAACAATAATAGCTTGTTTTTTCGGGTTATGATGCTTATCAAAAGTATGGAAGTTCTCGCAAAAAATAGAACTTTTATAGTAATAGCTCATAAATCGAGTTTTTTAAAATTAAAAATATTAAACAAGAAAATATGCTTTTATTTATTATTTATTGAGAAAATTGCATTCCTGTAGAAAGTTTTTGTCTTACTTCATTTCCACGAATATACTCTACTATTGAAAAAGCAAATTGAAAAGCTGTTCCTGGACCTTTTGATGTAATAATATTTTCACATATATTTACATCTTTGCTGTTAATCTTTGCCCCTGCGAGATATTTTTCTATATCTGCATCGGGGAAACAGCAAGCATTTTTCCCTGAAAGAATTCCAAGTTTTCCCAAAATGCTGGGAGCTGCACAAATAGCCGCAATTAACAATTTTTTTTCTG
The DNA here is from genome assembly GCA_017634155.1 of Clostridia bacterium. Lineage (GTDB taxonomy): Bacteria > Bacillota > Clostridia > Oscillospirales > Acutalibacteraceae > Improbicoccus. The sequence continues at coordinate 34,567 of JAGBNX010000057.1, forward strand.
CATAAGTTTTGATTATTTCTATTAATTGTTCACATTTTTCTAAATTACTGGTTCCAGGCATACCTCCGGGTAAGATAATTCCATCTACGTTCTCAATTTGCACTTCATTTATTGTCATATCTGAAATGACTTTTAATCCCTTAGTACTTTCTACAATTTTTTCTCCAATACTAACTGTGGCAACATCTATATTAGCTTTTTTTAAAACATCGCGGGGAACAACAGCTTCAATTTCTTCAAATCCAGGAGCTAAAAAAATGTATATCATAAGATCACCTCTCAATTAATATTCAAGCTATTAAATTATCTAAACAGTAGATAACATAATAAATTAAAACACAAAATAGCATTTCGATATACCAGAATAAATTACCTTTTATGAACGCGAAGTTTTTTTATTTTGTTTTCTATCCTTCATTTTCTTAATTTGTGTCAGAATTTACAATTTTTTAAATTTAAATACCTCTAAATTTTTAATAATTTCTCAGCATTTTTGTGTGAAATTAATTTTTTTTCCTCACTTGTCAAATCACTGTTTATTAGAAAATCTGTTGCATTATCAAGTTTTATATACGGATAATCTACAGACCAAATAACATGTTCTGCTCCCATATAGGTATTGCCAAAATATATAGAAAGGCTAATAAAAGAAAGCAAATAAAGAAACAGAAAAAGAAATCATAGAAAGAGAAAGAGACCGACAATAAGTTTTACGAGCAAAGCGAGCAAGGTAATGACGAAGAAGACGATTCATA
>JAGBNX010000058.1 GCA_017634155.1 Clostridia bacterium
ATCTTTGTTTATTTTTTACTATTCCATTTTTTGTACATTCTTTTCCATAACATTTTGGACATATCTTTCCGTTTTCCATTTTTCGCTCCATGTTTTATTTCCTGAATATTTTTTCATTTTCTATATATTTTGTCAATACCCTTTTTGGCAATAAGACTTATGCAATGAATTCAAAATATGAAGCTTCTGGTGCTTTTAATGCACAAAAGAGTTCAAAATCAGGTGCTGGAGTTCTGAAGCCCGGTGGGACGCTAAATATTAGAAGCGATTCGAGTGGCAATAAGTTTTTTAATGGCACTGCTAAAAAAGATAGAAATTTTCTCCGGCACCGCCGGAGAAAGTGATTTGGTTCTTTTACTGTATCTATTTATACATGAAGATAATGTTCTATGAATTTTTATCACTTCTATTCATTTTGGCAATACCTCCCAAGAACAATAGTTGACAAATTATTTTTTATTTGCTATGCTGAATTCGGTTTTTATTTTACTTCTCGAAAATTGTAATAAAGGAGTGATGTTTATGAGTAGTAGAAACCGTGACTTTAAAAAGTTATTGGCAACAATATGTGGTGTTGCAAGTGCATTCGGAGGAGGTGCAGTTTCGGCTAAGGGAAATAATCTTCCGACGAATAAGGGGAGTGTCAAGTCTGCTGTTTCAGCTAATGGGAGTTCTGGTCTTGTCGATTTTGTGAAAAAATATCCAGTCAGGACTGGTTTAGGTGCCGGGGGTGGCATTGCATTTACAGTTGCAACTATTTTTGGTGTTAGGTATTTGTCGAGTAAAGACGAGAAACCAGATAATCCGGAAAAGAAAGATAATCCGGAAAAGAAAGATAATCCGGAAAAGAAAGATAATCCGGAAAAGAAAGATAATCCGGAAAAGAAAGATAATCCGGAAAAGAAAGATAATGAGACAAGTAAGACAGGTAACCCAAATGATCAGAAAAAGAATAATGATCCAAAGTCACAGCAGAGTGTTGTGAAGGTGTATAATACCCCGTTTGATCAAGTAAAAATTAGAAATTTTCTAAAGCGTAAATTTTTTGAAGCGAGTAATGGTAATGGTAATGATGGTTTGACTAATACCACTAAAAATGACGTTGACCGTGACGTTGCGTTTTTTGGTATGCTTCGTAATGCTGGAATTTTTGGGAATAACTTGTCGATGGAAAATTTTGCTGCGTTTACTAGCAACGATAAAGATCACAGTACGACTGTGTATGTTGTCAACGCTCCGGCGAATTCCCCGATTCGTCAGAATTTCGTTAGTGCTGCTGAGAAGCGAAATATCTCAATGTTCTATAGCGACACTGATTTTCCAGATTTGCTTTTCTTCATTGGTCAAAAAGGTAGTTGGGGGAAGACCAACTGGTTGGTACCGGGTTCTTATACCTGGGGTAACCGAGGTACGATAGTGTTTTATACAGGGCAAGGGAATAACGCACCTGAGTTGAGTTAGTATATGCATTTTATAAAAGTGCTTTTCTCAAGTATTATTCTTTCTGGTGATGCCGGAAAGAGCTTTTTTGGCCTTAATTTTTAAATTTGGAGAGAATTCTAATTAGAAATAATTTTTGAAATTACACATTTGTTAACATTAAAATATTTTTTTATTTTTGAATTAAAATTTTCAAAATTTATATTTTTAATATTATTAATAAATTCAAAGATATTATATCCTGAAAAATCGAAATCTAGTAAATTATTTCCAATAGAAGTAACCCTGTTAAAAATCGAAACAAATTCGGCATAGTAGCATTTTTTTGCTCGTTCGAATTCTTGTTTATCAAAGCCCTTTTGAATAATACTATTTATTTCGTCAATTATAATTTTAGCGACTTCGTCCGGATTTTTAGATTCGCCTGAAAAAATCGACGACGCATAAAACGGACCTTCAAAAAATTCGTGATCAAAATTATTAGTAGTAATAAGATTTTTATCTAATAATTTATTATATAAATTCCCGGATTTTAATAACAAAATTTGTAAAATAAGTTCATGAATAATAATTTCCTGACAGCTCATGCGCTTGTTTAAAATTTTATGTTTGAATCCGACGGCAAATAGGGGAGTGGCAACTTCCATTTTTTGAGAAATAGAATTTTTATAAATTTCATCAGGTTCGTCCGGAAAAATTGCTTCGACGTGATTACCAGTCGCTTTTTTTGTTATATTTTTATTAATAAAATCAATAATATCATCAGGTTCAAAATTTCCGACTAAACAAAAAGTCATGTTCGAGAAATCATAAAAAGCTTCGTAGCATTTATTTAATAATTCAGGAGTTATGTGCGATATCGATTCGACAGAACCGGCAATATCGTCTCTAATCGGATGATTTTTATAAAGCGATTTTAATAAATTAAGCGTCACTTGCCAATCAGGACTATCAGAATACATTTTTATTTCTTGTTCGATAATACCGCGTTCTTTTAAAACTCCTGCTTGAGTAAAATACGGCTCTTGAACAAAATCTAATAATATTTTTAGCGATTTTTTGAAATTATCAGTACACGAAAACAAATACGCCGTCTTGTCATAAGAAGTATAAGCATTTGCCGAAGCTCCGGTTTTGCTAAATAATTCAAAAGCGTCGCCATTTTTGCATTCAAAAAGCTTGTGTTCCAGAAAATGCGCTATTCCTGCAGGAGTCTCAATAATTTTAGAATTTAATTTAAAATTCTTATTTATCGAGCCATATTTAGTTCCGATTATCGCAAAATAGCTCTTAAAATCTTTTTTTGGACAAAGATAAATCTTGAGCCCCGAATTATGCTTATAAAAAAAATATTTTTCACCTAAAAAATCATCTTGAAAAACTTGCATATTATTTACCTCCTGTTAAAATATAAACAGTATCGAGCGAAATTTTTGAAATGCAATTTACAATATCTTCTTTTGAAATTTTTAAAATTTTATTTATATAATCTTCTGGAGATTCTTGTAAATCAAAAATATACTGTCCAAGATACCATTCGTATAGACTATTTATCTTATCTGAGACAGAATTTAAATTTTGAACTAAAAAATTTTTGGCTTGATTTATTTCTTCATCAGTAATTTTTTTCTCTTGCATTAATTTTATTTGATTTAAAATTTCGTTTTTGGCTTTTTCGCAATTAGATTCTTCAACACCGCTTGAAATATACAAAACCCCCGTGGCAGCATCAAAAACAGACGTGCAATAATAACACAAATGCATTTTTTCTCTTACGTTCATAAATAACTTAGAAGTCGGCGTGCCGCCTAAAATAGCCGAAGCAAGCGAAATATCATACGTATCAGGTCTTACAAACGGACTTCTAAAACTCATGACTAATTTGCATTGCTCGACATTCATTTTTTCTGTTACTTCTTTTATTTTCTCAGGCTTTATTAAATTAATTTTTTCAAAATTAAAATCGAGATTTCTGTTTATTTTCGAAAAATAACTTTTAAATTTATTAATTATATCTTGGCAGTCACTATTACTAAGCATAGAAATTTTTATACGTGAATTTTTTATCAATTTTTCGTAAAAATTAAATAAATTTTTTTCTTCTATTTTTTGTACGCTATTTTTATCGCCATACTTGGGAATCCCGCATTTTTGATTTTCAAACATAATCTGATTGCATCTTATCATGCTCCAAGTGCGCTTGTCAGAAATTTGATTATCAATAAGTTCGATTATTTCATTTTTTCGTTTTGAAACAATATTTTTATCGAACTTATTTTCTATAATTAACGGCCTAAAAACTAGTTCGCATAATAAATCAGCAATTTTTTCAATATTTTTATCGTGATTCGCAGTGAAATTATCGTCAAGAGCCGAAATATAAAGCTCGAGGCCTTGATAATTTCCTGTTTTAAAAATATCATAACCCAGACTTGCGCCGTACATTTCTTCGATATATTTATTAAGAGACTTAAAATCTTTAAATTTTTCGCAAGAATCTGAAAGAACGCTAATTAAAACTGAAAATCCTGATACTAAATCTTTATCAAGAGGCACAAAAAAAGTTATAGCAATACTTGCGTTTTTAAATTTTTTAATTTTTATATGAGAAAAATCTACGCCTTCGCAAATATTATAATTAATAATTTTTTCCAATTTAAAAGCACTTCCTTTTTTTATTATTTTTATTTTTTGTTATTCTTAATTATTCTTAATTATTTTTTAGCTATATAAATTTTCAAAATCTTGATTTTGTTCTTGTAAATTTATTTTTTGATTTTTATTTTTAAATTTAAATTTAATCGGCTTAAGTGTGATTATTATGCCTATTACCGATATTAAAATTAATAAGATTCCAGTACAAATAAGCCAGTTTTCAAGTATGATATTTTTGGATTTTACTATAGAAAAAACGTTTTCGTCGATTTCGTCGTTTGTAAAAAATTTTAAAATTTTTTTATATGCAAAAAATAACGAACTTAAAATTAAAATTATTACTAATATTCTTTTTTTCATATTTTTAATTTACTCCTGTTTTATTTTATATATTTTATATATCTGTATTTAAAAGCGAAACTAGATTTATTTTCCCAAGTTTATAAATGCCGTTTATAGGCGCTTCTATATTATCATAATTTGATTTATTTTCAAAATTATTTGTGTCAGAGCTTATCTCGAGATTACTTAAATAATCCACGAATTCGAATCTTTCGATAGTATCGAATAAATCGCCGTAAATTAAAGGCTGTCCCATTTTTTGATTTATTTTCTCAAAAAAATTTTCAAGTTTTTTTTCGATTATTAATTTATCACAAGAATACCCAGGTTTAAGAATTATTTTTATTTTTAAATTTATTTTTATTATAACCGGGTCCAGAATTTCGATTTGAGTATTTATTAATCTAAAATTCTCGAACCAGTTTAATATATTTTTTTTATAAGAATCAGGAATATAATTTTTACCAGGAATTTTTATTGCTACATATACTTTATTTTGAATTAATTTTTGATTACTAGACGCGATAGAAACGTCTTTTAGCATTATTCCGGGAGTATTTTTTATTATTTTTATATAATCTTCGGCTGTAACGGCTCTTTTGATATTTTTAAATAAATTTAATGCTCGTTTTTCTCCGTCTTCTAAAATTTCATCGTCTTGACCTCCGGTTGCCGGCAGAATTTGATTTATACTTGCATTTTTTAAAATTTTATTTTGAGTTTCTACGTCTTTTATCATATTTTCTCTTATATTCGAGTCTTGGCCGTTAGTAAAACACAGCTCGCAAAATCTAATATTATTTTTTTCGTTTTCAGGTATTGCTCCGTGATGGTTATCGCCGAAAGCTATTATTTTTAGATTTTCTTCGTAAACAAAATTATTATCAAATTTTGAAGAACTAAAAAAATCGTCGACTCGATTCCAGATTTTAAAACATAAATTTTTTTTGTTTTTTTCGCCGATCATAATTTTGCATTTATTATATAACGTTAAATTTTCAAAATTTTGCTCAAAAGTTAAATTAGAAAATCCTGTACCGCTGCCTATGATAATTTTATTTTCAAAATCTTTTAAATAAGAAACAAGCAAGAAAATATCGTCGTTTTGATTTAAATTTTCAAAATCTTGATTTTGTTCTAGTTCTTGATTATTAATTTCAAATTCGCATGTGCCTGCTTGAATATCTTGATTAATTTTAAATCTTTCAAAAATTATCCAATTATTTTTATTTTTTATATAAAGCATATGTTTGCCATATAAACTCAGGTGCGAACTCGTTTTAAATTTAATACTTTTCTGTTCTTGTGATTGCTTAATTTTCAAATCAGATTTTTTTATAAAAATACTTTCGCATTGAGTATCTTGCTGAGTAACTTCAAAAATATTTATTTTTATTTTTGAAACTTTTGGCATAAAATCATAATCTGAACTTTCAAGTTTACATTTTATTAAAAAATTTTCGTTTACTGACGACATTTCACCGTTATGACTTAGAATTATGCTTCCGGAATTTAAAAATTCATGAGTATTATCGATAAATTCAAAATCATGCCAGGCTTTAATTTTATTTAATATGCCAAAATATTGCCATTTGATTTTTGCAAACGGAATAAAAAAATTATTATTAATTTTATTTCGAGAATTTTCTTCAAAAATTTCAAAATAAATATTAATTTTTTTATTTTTCGGGAATAAATTACTGAGTTTTATAATAAATTCGCGTGTTTCGCCTGGTTTTAAATTTTTTTCTCCAAAAATCTGAATTTTTTCTGTGCCGTTTAAATCATAATATTTTTTTTCTTCGTTAAATTCAGGATTATTAAATTTAATACTTAAAATATCTGATTTGCTTATAAATATATTTTCTTGATTTTCAAATATTAAATTATTTGCTTTAAATTTTGTATTTTTCGGAATATCTGTATCTTGTTTAATATTATTTATTTGAATAAGAGTCTTTGAGCCGCAGCGCTTTTTTAATTTTATGCCCAAAAGTTTTAACAACTTGATTCTTAATCTATTAGATATTTTATTTAAATATTCATGCTGGTCGAATTTTAGCCATGATAATAATTCTAGTATCGTTATTCCAGGGTCTGAAATTTCTTGATAAGTCCAATCAGGATTTATAAATTCGATTTTTTGTTTTGCTTCGTTAAAAATTTCAAGTGCTGTTTTATCGTGCAAATTTTCAAGTTCTATCATATTTTCTCCTGTTTTTATATTTATATATTAATTTTAAAAAATTTTAAAAAATATAAATTAAATATGAATTTCGATATTTATTTCTTTGGGAACCGGCACAGCAAAAATTAATTTTTGAGCGTCGCTTAATAAAATTTCTTTTTTGCCTTTTTCTGTTATAATTTTCGTAGAAATATTAATTTTTTCTATTCGATTAAGTCCGGGAATAAAATTTAAATTATTTATAATATCTCGATTATTGGGAATTTTCCCGATTTCAAATCCGGTGCCTGTGTGGCCGCCTGATATGGGATTTAAAAAATTTTTAAGTCTTGAATTTATTTTGCTATGAACGTCTTGATAGTCATTTAGATTTTTTATCGTTACAGAAATATTAACATAAAATTCTACATATTGTACTTCTCGAATACTTAAATTATTACTGTGTATAAAATTAAGAGGAGCATTTTTTTTGATAAAATCTTCGATATCTTTTTTTATCGGCAAGAATTTTTCATAATTATTTAAAATAATTTTTGGCAAAATTACTACTGTAAGATGCCCGAAGCTTTCTTCGCCGTATTTATTTATATGCGAAAAGCATTTGACTTTAAAAATATTCCTGTTTTGAAAAATTATAGCTTTTTCGAACCCAAAAGCTGAGATTATTCTGTTGCCGCGGCTTATTTCACTAAAAGTTCTTTGAGCTGCATGATTTATAGTCTCAGAATCCAGGCCGCCAAATAACGGATTTGAATTATAAATTTTTATAACTGACGGAAATACAGACTCGAATTCTCCTATCGAATTTTTGCTTATATTTCCGGCTTCGCCTTTGGTAATACTATAATTAATTCTTATGCTTTCTCCCATTTGTTCTGTGGGAATTTTCCCGTGCTTTCCGTCACCAAAAATTACTTGCGAATTTTCAATATTTATTTGATAAACTCTGTCGTTTGGGCCGTAATTTAAAATATTTGATACTTTTTGCCATTTTATCCAAATTTTTTCTTCGATACTAGTATTAGATTTATTAAATTTAATTTCGATATTCTCAGGAAAATATTTTATTATTTTTTCTTGTTCAGATTTAGATATTTCTCGTAATTCGTCGACCCATACGTTTATATCAAATATATTTCTCGAAGATAAATTGCATATTTTATTTTTTTCTTTTCCAGTTACAGAAAAATATTCATATGGCTTAGATTCTTTTTGTATAATCTTGACTGTATTTAATTTTATATCGCGAATAACAGGAAAATTTATATTTTTATTTATATAATTAATATTTAATATTCTTATAAAATAGCCTGTTTTGCCAAATAATTTTAATAATTCAAAATTTTTTACTCCAAAAATTTTTACAAGTCCGCTTTTACTCAAATTCTCAGTAAAGTCTATAATATCTAAATCTTGCCATTTGCAAATATTATTTTCTGATTTGCCCCAAAATTGCCATTTATAAGAAATTTTATTTTTAAAAATTCCTTCTTCGATATCAAAAAAAATGCTTAAAATCCCAAAAGAAATAGGCTTATTAAAATTTATATATATAGCTGGCGGAGTTTTTTCTTCGTCTTCGAAAATATTAATAATTTTATTATTATTATTA
>JAGBNX010000059.1 GCA_017634155.1 Clostridia bacterium
GGTATTGCCAAAATGAATAGAAGTGATGAAAATTCATAGAACATTATCTTCATGTATAAATAAATGTAGTAAAAGAACCAAATCACTTTCTCCGGCGTTGCCGGAGAAAATATCTATCTTTTTTAGCAATGCCCTCGAAAGATATTTATTGATTTTTTTTATTTTATATTTTATAATTAAGTCGTAAGTAAATTTTATATTTATTTACGTATTTTATGTATTTACAGGAGTTGTTTTTATGTATTTTTCTAAATTTTCTAAATTTATTGCTCGCAGTTTAGGTTTAAGCTTAATGTTTTCTTGTTGTAATTTTTCTGATACTTTTGCTATGGAAAGAAAATCCGTAGATAATAGTGACAAACTTAAATATCTTAAATTTATAAATCATGATTGCAGGCAAGATTGTCCGAACAAACAAAATATCGATAATTCGTATGTTTATTATATCGATAATAGAGCATATAATTTATGTTATGAATGTGCACAAAAAATTAGTTGTGGATGTAAACCAAAATCCAAATTACCCTGTAATATTGACCCAGATGCATCGGATAAATTTTATTGCACGATTTGTCTTATCGAAAATGCTGATATTAAAGATGCGACGTTATGTAAAAAATGTAATAATTTATTTCATAAAAATGAATTTGAAGTATATGGCAAATGTCCGTTTTGCAAAATAAAAGATAATATTGATTACCATGTGGATAATGGACATCATTGTTATCCTTGCTTGTCAAAAACAAATTTTAATAATTACTATGGATCTGATAGTTACTACATGTTTTTAATTTGTAGGGCTAATACTGGTAGGACGTATGATAATGATACCGAAGAAATTAAAAAACAAATGGAAAAAGAATCAGAATATATGGAGTTTTTTTTTAAATTTAACGATTGGATTAGACCCAGGAAAAAAAGTAAGGCGATTAAACGTTATTGATTGAACGTTACTAATCATTTTGTTGCTCGAAAACTGAATTTCGAGCAAATTTTTGGGAGTTTTAATTTAATGCTCCAATAGTTTGATTTTTATTTTTTTATTTATATTAAAAAATACAATTAAAAAGCATTTTCAATATGATTAATTTTGTTTTTATTTTCAAAAATTATTACTTCTATGACATCAATTCTTGGCTGCTTGTCAGAAATATTTTCTGATAAATAAATTTTTACAGTTTTTAAAAATTTTTGTTGTTTAATAAAATCTACTCTCCCAGATAAATTTGAATAGCTCAAATAAAATTTAGATTTAACTTCAACAAAAACAATATAATTTTTATCTTCGCAAACTATATCAATTTCGCCATATCGGCTGTGATAATTTTGTGTTATTATATTAAATTTTTTGCTTAATAAATAATTTTTGGCAATTTCTTCGCCTTGTTTACCTATATTCATATATATATATTATTCACATAAAATATTTTTTAAAAATGTATTTCTGTGATAAATACACGGTCCGAATTTTTTTATCGCATCAATATGCTTTTGAGTTCCATAGCCTTTATTATCAATAAAATCATATTCTGGGAATTGTTCATGCAAACCACACATAAATTTATCTCTTAAAACTTTGGCAATAATCGAAGCACATGCAATCGAATACGAAACAGAATCTCCCTTTATTATATTTTGACACTTGATATTATCAAAATCAGGCACAAAATTACCGTCGACCAGAATAAAATCAGGCTTCAAGTTCAAATTTTTCACAGCTCTTTGCATTGCCAATTTCGCAGCATTTAGTATATTAAATTTATCGATTTCTTCTACAGTCGAAATACCAATTGAATAAATTATATTATTTTTTTGTAAAATTTCAAAAATTTTTTCTCGATTTTTGGCTGATAATTTTTTCGAATCATTAACTTGCTGTATTTCAAAATTAGGAAAAATAACTGCCGCGGCATAAACAGGCCCTGCCAAAGGTCCACGCCCAACTTCGTCAATGCCGCATAGATTTAATATTTTATTATTATTTTTATACTCAATATCAAATTGATATAATTTATTAATTTGGAGCCTCCAAGCTTATTTTCCCTAACTTACCGGTCTGGAAATTTTTTAAAAATAAATTCGATGCACGTTCAAGATTAATTTCGCCGCCCTTAGATATACAGCCGTTCGATATTGCAAAATCTTTCAAAAACTCTTCCGGTGATTTTTTATAATTATAACTTAAATCAGCAATTAAATTTAAAACGATTTCTTCAGTATTTAAAATTTCAGATTTTACGAGTCCCAGATACGAGATTTTTTTAGCAAACTCAGAATTAATTTTAGGAGCCAAAATTCCAGGAGTATCACAAATTTCTAAATTGCCACAAGATACCCAATTTAAACTTCGCGTAACCCCTGCTTTGTTTTCAACTTTTAATTTTTTATTGCCTAAAAGTCTGTTTATAAAACAAGACTTTCCGACATTTGGGACGCCAATCACTGCGCATCTTATTTTACCAAATTTTTTTTTAATTTCAAGCTTATTAATTAAATTATTAATTTGTGATTTTAAATTTAAACTCGAATTTTTACTTGATTTAATAGCAAAAATATTTAAATTTTTAAAATAAGAAAGCCAATTATTAGTAATTTTTTCGTCTGCAAGATCAGATTTGTTTAAAACTATAATTCTGGGTTTAAAATCAATTATTTTTGCAAAATTATCCCCACGAGAACTCACAGGAGCTCTAGCATCGACAATTTCGAAAAAAAAATCAATAAATTTCGTTATTTCTTTAAGCTTCTTAATCGATTTAGCCATATGCCCAGGAAACCAATTAATATTATTATTAATATTGTTACCCATAATTTTATTCTTCGAATTAAATATCTTTTATTTTAATTTTATTATTATTTATGTAAGCACAACCTCCGATGGGAAAAGTAAAAATTGGCGTTGTATGACCAAAATCTGCATTTATTACAACAGGAATATTAGCAAGTTCAGAATTATTATCTATCATAATTTTCCATTTTTCAAAATTCATGTTGCAATTAACTTGAGCTCTGCCGATGATAATTCCTGAAATTTTTTTGTTTTTATTTTTATAACAATGCAATAAAGACTGTAAATTTCTGTCAAATTCTCTAAAAAATTCTTTGCCGGCAAAATTATCTTCTTCAATCATTAATATAATATTATTATCTTGCAATGGCATAAACTCGGTGCCCTGCAATAAATTTAAAGTACATAAATTTCCGCCTATTATTGTGCCTTCAGCAAAGCCTTGATTAATAACTTCCAGACCAGTATTATCAATAAATTTTCTATTTTTCTGATCTAAGAACCATAAATCGTCACTCCAAACTTTTGAATTTTCAATTAAAATTTCATTCGAATCTTTTTTATCAGACATAAAAATTTTTTTGAAATATTCCAAAGTATAATCAAATCCTACTTCCATACCAAAACTCGAATAATGCGGACCATAATACGTAACAAGACCGGTCTTTGCATAAATAGCATTTAACAGAGCCGTTATATCAGAAAATCCGCAAATAATTTTTGGATTATTTTTAATTAAATCATAATTTATATAATCAAGAATTTGATTAGAATTAAATCCGCCAATAGCAGTAAGCACAGCTTTGATATTTTTATCTAAAAAAGCCTCATGCAAATCTTCTATACGTTCTTTTATCGAACCGCAACCATAATTTTTATCAAATTCGCTATAAATATTCTTACCGAACGAGACTTTAAAACCCAATTTTTCTAGTCTTTTGGTAGCTATATTTACAGTCTCTTTGCTCAAAATACTCATGCTACGCGAGGGCGCAATAACACGAATTTCATCACCGAATTTTAACTTTTCTGGAATAATGCTTTGCATTTTATCTCACTTTTAGATTATATAATTAATAATTAAATTTAAATCAAGAAGAATACTTAGCACTTTCAAGTTTACTGATTTTATTAAATGGGAAATAACGGAAAAACGCCTTTCCTACGACTTTATCAACTGGCACTAAGCCGACATAGGTAGATCTACTATCAGATGAATGATTTCTGTTATCGCCCATAACAAAAATATATCCCTCAGGAACAACTTCTGGTATCTGCCCATCGTCTGGACCAAATTCAGGTTCGTTTATATAATATTCGTTAAGTTTTTTGCCATTAACATAAACTGACGAAGTCGCAAAATCTATATAAAGTCTATCGCCAGGAAGTGCAATAACTCGTTTTATAATCGATTCATCAAGCTTGCCATATTTTGAAATAACAACAATATCGCCACGCACAGGCTGATAATTATATATCTTAACAACGACTTTATTACCGTTTTGCAAAGTACTTAGCATCGAGTTGCCTTGAACCGTGAACACACGAAAAACAAAAACAAGCACAAAAACAATGAATATCAGTGATTGCGCAACGACTTCGGCTGATTCAAACAAAAAACGAGCTAATTCACTGCCTTCAACTGAAAATTCACAGCGATTACTGTCACTATTGTTATTTTCCAAATTCCATCACCTCACAAGAAATATATAAACACAATTTAAAATATTTTATTTGAAAAACTTAATTGTATTTATATTATTTTTATTATTTAACTCTCAAACTTTGGTTTTAATTTTAGCTGCTTTCCCAATTTTATTTCTCAAATAATAAAGCTTGGCACGTCTTACTTTACCTTTAGATTTAATAATAATTTCTTCTATATTTGGGCAATTAACCGGAAAAACACGCTCGACTCCGACACCGCTCGAAATTTTTCTGACCGTAAAGGTTTCTGAAACTCCCGAGCCTTTCATGGCAATAACAGTCCCCTCAAACGACTGCAACCTTGTTTTGTTGCCTTCTTTTATTCTGATTTTCAAATCGACCGTGTCACCTACATGGAACTCAGGACGATTCTCAACAATAGAATCTTTTTCGATAATGTTCATCAAACTATTCATAAAAAAACCTCTCAATTCTAAAAATTCAAAACCAGACATCTAGATTCTATCAACTAATGAAAAAATATGCAAGTGTTATTTAAAGGCACTGCTAAAAAAGATAGATATTTTCTCCGGCACCGCCGGAGAAAGTGATTTGGTTCTTTTACTGTATCTATTTATACATGAAGATAATGTTCTATGAATTTTTATCACTTCTATTTATTTTGGCAATGCCTATTTAAAATTGGGATTGCTAAAAATGAGTAGATGATATAAATACAAAACACAATAGATGAGAAAAGTAGTTTAAGCGATTTGGAATAACAAACAGCATTGCGAGCTAAACACTTTAAGCGGGTTTTCAGAGTCAAATATCTTCTCTTAATATTATTAGCTAAAAATTATTAAGCAATGATTTGATTTTTCTAGCAATTAACGTTTCTAAAATCTAAAATGCAAATAACATCGCCATCTTCATGATTTATGGCACGCCAAAGCCAATGCCAATGCAAAGCCTATTCGCAATTTTAATTTATCACCTATTTTTCTGCTTTATTGCATGACCGTTTCTTATCACAAAAAAATTCAAGTTACATATTATATACTAACGGTCCAAAAGACCGGAAGATAAAATTTTAGGAGGATTTTACTCATGTGCAATAATTTATTCGGCGGTAATTCTTGTTCAAATCTCATATGTTTACTTTTGATTATGTGCATGTGCGGATGTTGTAATAACTCGAACAATAACTGCGGTAATTGCGGAAGTTGCGGAACCTGCTAAATTTTTATTTTAGTATTCCAAAAAAAAAGAAATCAAAAAAAATTCATCTCCGGCTATGCCGGAGATAATAATCATGGATACTATGAAAATACAAATTAAAAAATTTATTTTCGATATTTCAAGTACAGCTATATTAATTAATAAAATATTGCCATGCACAAAACTAATTTTTTTATCAGTATCTTATAGTAATTTTAATTTTTTATTTTTTCAGTATATTGAACAAAAAAGTCTTGAAAAAATTCTTTTTTTAGTTTACAATCCCAAACGATGTTTATTTGTGCATTATGAACATCATTTTCTGATTTTTAATTCAAAAAATATTCAATCTGACGATAAAATCAGTAAACCAAATCCAAAAATTAATAGCTAAACTGATGACATCGACTTATTTTTTTGGGTGATAAATTTAGTTTTTTCTACATAAAAAATGTAAAAAACACTAATTTGTGTAAAATATGCACAATTTTTCACGAACACAAACCGTCCAAAAAATTATTTGAAATATTCAGAGTGGCTGCGACCCCAATTGAATAAATATATTTGCGCAAGACCACGATATTCGCCGAAATCAATATCAAGATTTTTAAAATATTTATCGAGAATTTTCTTAATCCAGATATCGACAGGGAAACTATCAAGTCTATGAAACCCATAAAGCATAGTGCACGCAGCAACTTTCGGTCCCACACCGTTTATATGTTGCAAAGCACTTAGAGCATCGCGAGTGCTCATTGCTTTAATTTTTTCAAGATCAATTTCAAGATCAGAAATACGTCTTGCGGCATCCAGAATATATTTTGAACGAAAGCCTGCTTTTATGGGCTCTAAATCATTAATTTCAAGCTTTGCGATTATTTTATAATCAGGAAAAGAATAAATATCACCTGATTTTTTCCCGAAATATTTGCAAAAACATTCGATTATGCGCTTTATTCTCGGAATATTATTATTTTGCGAGATAATAAACGAGCAAAGCGTTTCCCAAGGTTCTTGATTCAAAATATGTATACCGAAGTTTTCATTTGTAGCTTCTGACAAAACAGAACCGAATTTAAAAAAATATTGCTTTAATTTTTCGTAATCAAATTCCAAATCAAAATACAAGCGCCAAAATTTTTCGCTAGAAAGTTCAGTTTCTATTTGTAAAAAATTATCTTTGATACAAGCTTTTGCCAAATAGCCTGAAACAACGCCGTACCAAATATTCGAATTTTTATACCAGCGAAAACATTGACCACAATCCAAAGTTTTGTCTAAATCAAACGATTTTGAAACTTTTAAATTAAAAATCATGTTTAAATTTCAAATTTCTGAGAAAAATATAAATTATCAAAACTACATAAAGGAGAGATGATAATGAATAATAACAACAATAATGAAGTAAAAAAAGGCGATATTTTCTTTGCCGATTTAAGCCCATCAATAGGCTCCGAGCAGAGCGGGACAAGACCCGTTTTGATCGTGCAAAACAATATAGGTAATAAATTCAGTCCAACCGTAATCGCAGCAGCAATCACAAGTCATCACAAAAACGACCTGCCGACCCACATTACTATTAAATCAAAAGAATGTCAAGGGTTAAAAAAAGATTCTGTAGTATTATTAGAGCAAATTAGAACTCTTGATAAGCGAAGATTAAGATTTAAACTGGGTTCTATTAATCAGAATCTTATAAATCAAGTCGATAAAGCTTTGACTGTAAGCCTTGGATTAACTCTTTAAAATTAATTCAAATTGGTTTATAGCGTAATTAAATATTTTAAAAAATAGCCCCAGCTCTCCGGCAGTGCCGGAGAAAATATATATTTTTCTAGCAATGCCGCATATTAACTGATAGTCAGGCGATTAAAATTAAATACGTGAATTAGCAAAATTAATCATATGTACACTCAAAAATACAACGATTAGGCGTTATCTATTTAGTTTTTTTTGTTTATATGATATAATAAAGCTAGCATCTTGTTATTAAATATCGATATAGATATTTTATTTCAAACTGGGGGGTGTTTGTTATGTCAATTTTTATGTCAAAATTAGAAAAAAAAGAATGGAAAATATTTAAAAATAATCTTGAAAAAAAATATAAATATGACCCAGTTGAAGCCATTAATCAAGCCAGAAAAACAATAAAGAACGTAGTAGAAACAATACGTAAAAAAAAATTAGACATAAGCGACAAAAAAGGGATAGCTGGATTATATAATGCGACCAACGGAACAAGTAAAGATACTTCAGAAATTTTAAATATTTTAGCAGACGGAAAAAGTAAAACTAACAAAATTATTGGGATAGGGACCGCTTGGGATAGAAAAATCAGAAATTTATTTAAAAAAATAATAAAAATAAATAAAAATTTTATTGATTTTATAAATTTTTTTAATTACAAAGGATATTTAACGTTTGATGAAACAATTAATGAAATAAAAAAAATACATGACAAATCTTTAGATAAAATAAAAAAAGAAAAAATTATAAAAAAAATAGAACAACACAAAGATTGGCAAAAAATTAATAAATTTTATAATGACAAAAAAAATAAAAAATTTAATACTTCGGCCGTAGCGGATCCATACAGAAAATATTATATTTTAGTTAACGACTATTTTGAAAAAATCAAGTCAGACCCATATGATGCATTAGATTCATGGGATAAAATACAAGCAAAATTGCATAATGCTAACCAAAATTTTAAAAAAGCCAAGCATGGTTTTAGTAATATAGCACCTAGAATGTATGAAGCAGCAATTGATTCTTTACAAGCTTTTTTAATTGCGGCTTGCTATGAAAAATTGAAAGAAGATATAAAATAATAATTTTTTAAATAAATAACAGATATTAAAATAAATATTCTCTCCGGTATGGAGAGAAATATATTTATTTGCCAACAGCGATTATTAATTGTTGCCGTCGCCTTCTTCATCATGGATATAAAGAACTTTCTTTTTCTTGTTCTTGTTCTAATACAGTTAAAGCTTTTTTAATTAATTCATTGTTTGCCAATTTGTCTATTATTCGAATCTTAGCATCCTGTATCAATTTTTCTTGCTCATCTTTTACCGGGTATTGACAAAATATATAGAAAAAGGAAGAATATTTAGGAAATAAAACATGGAGTGAAAAATGGAAAACGGAAAGATATGTCCAAAATGTTATGGAAGAGAATGTACAAAGAACGGAATAGTAAAAAATAAACAAAGATA
>JAGBNX010000060.1 GCA_017634155.1 Clostridia bacterium
ACATATATTAAAAAAATTAGATAAAGATTTGTTAAAAAAGGCAATTTCACTTTTAAACTTAAACGATAAAGAACTTTTATATAACTTATATTTTAGTGAAAAACCTATATCGCAGAAAGAATGTGCCAATAAATTAAATATAAGTGCTTCAGCTTTCAGGAAACGCCTAGAACGGTTGAGAAAAAAATTAATATCTATAATTCAAAAGTTATCAAATTGAAAATTTTTACAAAAAATGTGTCACACTTTGTTTTTCTCGTGGCTTATATATAGAGGCGCTTTTAAAGGAAGTAAAAAATAAAGTCTCTGAGGAGAGGTGAACAAGATGTTAAAACAACAAATTAAAATAACAGTCAGAAGAGCAGGCAAAAATCCAATAAGTATGGAAGAATTTAAAAAATTGCCGGAAACTAAACGCTTGGCATCTAAATGGTTTGGAGGGATAGAAAAGTTAACGGTAACGGTACCGAAAGGCAGTATAGAGTTATTAGAAATAAAAGAGGTGACAAATTAATTATGAACTCAGATATGCCAGTTAAAGCACAGCCTTTTAAGCATCAGATACAAGCGTTTAAATTTGTAATGAATAAATTTAAAAATTCAAGCGGCGTAGCGCTTCTTATAGAAATGGGCTGCGGAAAAAGTTTAATTTCAGTGGCAGTAGCAGGGAAATTATTTAATGAAGAAAAAATTAAAAATATTTTGATAGTTTGTCCTTTGTCTATTTGTGGAGTATGGCAAGAAGAATTTTTAAAATTTTCAGATTTTGACTACAAGTTAAAAATCTTAAAAGGTACATCGGAAAAAAAGGCTGAAGTTTTATCTTCGCTAATTGGTAGGGTTTTACAAGTAGCGGTTATAAATTATGAATCGGTTTGGAGGTTGGAATCACAGGTAAAAATATGGAATCCCGATATGATTATTTGTGACGAATCACATAAAATTAAGAATCATAATATTTTAGCTTCAAAATTTCTGCATAAACTTGGTGAAAAAACAAAATATAAACTTATTTTAACAGGTACTGCCATAACAAACAAAGCTATTGACATATTTTCGCAGTATAAGTTTCTGGATCCAAATATATTTGGAAAAAATTTCTATACATTCAGAAACCATTATTTCGATATGACTGGCTATGGACAACATGTGCCAGTGCTTAAAGAATCTATGAAAGATGAAATAAAAAAAAAAATTCACAGCATAGCATTTGTAGCCAAAAAATCAGATTGTTTAGATTTGCCACAAGTAACAGAAATAGTTAGAAAAGTTGATCTTGAACCTTGTGCTTTAAAAATATATAAAGCACTTGTAAAAGAAAGCTTTGTTCAACTTAAAAAGATGGAAATTAGTACGACCAATATCCTCACAAAAATACTAAGACTTTCACAGCTTACTGGAGGATTTTTGAGTGGTGATAATGAAAAAAGAATATGCAAGATAAGCACTGCAAAACTTAAGGCACTCGAAGATATTATCGATGGCGTAACTGAAAGCGGCAAAAAGCTTGTGATAATGGCAAGATTTCTTCCTGAAATTGATGCAATAAAAAAACTATTGGTCAAGAAAAATCTAGATTTTTCGATTTTGACGGGCAATGTTAAAAATCGTGAAGAGCAAATTAAAAAGTTTCAAAATGATAAAAATACACTTGTTTTTTTAGGTCAAATAGCCAGTGCAGGTCTTGGAATAACACTGGTAGCCTCAAGCACCATGGTGTTTTACTCGCTTGATTATTCCATGAGTAATTTTGAACAAGCAAAAGCTAGAATTCACCGTACCGGACAGCTCGAGCCGTGCACATATATTTACTTGATTGCCTCAAACACGATAGATGAAAAAATACTCAAGGCTCTAAAAAACAAGCTGGATTTAGCGAAAAGTTTGACAGACGAGTATAAAAGCGGACGTAGTCCTTATGAAATATAAAATTAGAGGGGTTTAAAATGCAAAAAGAAATATTTGAATTGGCAGATAAATTTGTATTTTTAAAAAATCAAAAAAAACAAAAGGAACAAGAACTCAAGAATATTAACGATGAAATTTTTGAAGTCGAGTCAGTGCTTACAGGATTTATGACACTTAATGAAACACAAAATTTTACTCATAAAGATGTAACTTTTTGTTTAAAGACAAATCTTAAAATCTCGGCTGCTGCTGGAAAAAAAGAAGAACTGTATAAACTTTTAAAAAATTCAGGTTACGGAAGTTTAGTAACAGAAACTATAAATTCAAATTCACTTTCTGCATTTGTTAAGGAACAAATTTCAGAAAATAATGATAAATTGCCAAATTGGTTAAACGGTTTGATTAATGTTTTTGAGAAAAACACAGTAATCACAAGAAAATATAAAAAATAATAGAAGAGGTAATTTAAATGGAGTCAAATAAATTAATAGAAAATAATGGATATATGAATCTTTCAAATTTTAGTGCTGAAAAAGAATTTTTAAACGAAATGGCAGGACTTGACAGTGAATTTGAAAGAATAAAAATCCCGACGGGAGGAAGCACAATTTTCGAATTGCCAAGCGAAAACCCGGACGAACCAGATACAGTCAAAGAATTTTTTGCAGTAATTTTATATCATCATCCTTTGTATGTTTTTTACAATACCAAGTTTAATGGCAGTAATACTCCTCCGAATTGTATGAGTTTAGATGGAATTACGGGATTCGGAACGCCAGGAGGCAATTGCATAACTTGTTGTAATAATAAATTTGGCAGCGGAGAAAATGGTTCGAAAGCTTGTAAAAATAAGCATCAAATTTATTTATTAAAAGAAAATGAAATATTGCCATTAATTCTTACTTTACCTACAAGCTCAAATAAAGAATTTTCAAGATATATCAAAAGACTTCTTTCAAAAGGCAAAAAATCAGATACTGTCGTAACTAAATTTGCACTTAAAAAAGCGGTTAACAAATGTGGAATTTCATATTCACAGGTTCAGTTTTCAACAGAGCGAGAGCTTAATAATAAAGAGATTAGTTTAATAAAAAACTATTCTGAACAAATAAAAATTTACGCACAAAATAAAATTAGTCATCAATTTGAAAGTAAACATGAAGTACCAAAATTATAAATTAGTTTTAGATAAACAAAAAATAAAAAGTTATATCAAAAACCATAGATTTCTAGCTCTCGATATTGAGACTTCTCCGTTTAATAAATACAGAAATAATGAAAAAGCTTCGCTCGATGCACATAAATCAAGTATTACCGGAATCAGCTTTTCAGTTAAAGAAGGCACAGGGATTTATGTTCCGTTTAATCACAAAGTTGGTAGAAATGCTGACTTTGCAGAAATTTTCGTATGGATAAAAATAAATATCTTAATGAATGAAAATTTAACTGTAATAATTCATAACGCTGCATTTGAAACGATGTTTTTCTATGCACTAGGTTTGATTCCAAAATGTAGGGTTTACGATACTTTTGCAGCTGCACAGATGACACTTAAAACAAATTCGGAATTTAGAAAATTTAGTGATTGCGGATTAAAAAAATTAGTGCCTGAGCTCTTGAAAGAAAATTTACCAAAATTTGAAGATATTACAAATGGAAAATTTTTTGATGAGTTAAGTTCAGAAGATTTTCAGACTGTAAGTTACGCATGTGCAGATTCTGATTATACTTTGCGTCTTTATCGTTTATTTAATGACTGGTTTGATAAAAATTTACCAAAACACCGATTTATTATAGAAAACATCGAATCTCCGACAGCTATCTATGTTGGGATTATGAAATACAACGGTATTCCACTTGATGCTGAACTTATGAAATTGAAAGGTGCTGAGGCTCAGAAGCAAATAAATCAACTTAAAGAAGATATTAAACTTACGATAGGTAATATTGAAATAGGAGAAAATGCAGGTACTAAAGCATTTAAAAATTATTTATACAAAACGTTAAAATTGCCTGTACTTAAAAAAACTGAAAAATTAAGTGAAGCTGTAGACGATGAAACCATGATTTTGCTTTCACAATGGTGTAAAGTCAATAGACCAGAACTTGTTATAATTTTTAATATGATTCAAGAATATAGGAAATGGAATAAATTGAAATCAACATATATTGACGGTTATTTAAAATTTTTAAACGTTGTCACAAATCGCATACATCCGGATTTAATGCCGCTTTCTACACAGACCGGAAGATTTGTAAGCAGAAATGCGAATCTTCAAAACTGTCCCCGGAAAGATAACGACCCGATTGGAGTTAGAAACTTTATTCGTGCGGATGACGGAAAAGTATTATTGTCACTTGATTTTTCGCAGATAGAACTGCGTGTTGGTGCGTTTTATTGCCGAGATGAGAAAATGCTCGAAGCTTATAGAAATGACGGTGATATACACGCTCAGACAACTTCGGTTATATTCAACATTCCTTTTTCTCAGGCTGTTGATAAAAATGCTCCACACTACAAAGAACGAAGAACCATCGCAAAAAACTGCAATTTTGGAGTATTTTACGGTTTATTTCCTAAAGGACTAAAAAAAACACTTGAATTTAAAGCCGGACTTAATAAAAGCTTGGAAGAATGTATCCAAATAATCAAAAATTTAAAAACAGGATATAAAAATTTAGAAAATTGGCAGAGAAGAGTAAAACAAGAAGCTTCGGAGTACGGATACTGTGAAACTTATCTTGGAAGGCGAAGATATCTTCCAAAAATTAACTCGGCAGACTGGCGCAAGAAAAGCTTTGCGCAGAGATGTGCGCTTAATACGCCCATACAAGGAACTGCGGCAGATATTTTGAAGATTGCCATGTGCCAAATTCTTAAAGGACTTCCTAAGAGAATGTGGCTTAAACCAATACTGCAGGTACATGATGAATTGGTTTTTGAAATCCCGAAAGATAAATTAAATGAGGCAGTTAGTTTTATTAAAAAATGTATGGAAAAGAAACCATTTAAAGATTTTGACGTTCCGCTGATTGCAGAAGCTTCGGTAGGAAAAACTTTTGGAACACTTAAAGAATTGGGAGGAAGTAATACAAAATGAACTTAGAATTAAAAAATGCTGAGGGATATTATGATTTTACAGCTTACGAAGCTATAAAAAATATAAGTAAATTTGAAACAAATAAAAGTAAAAATGTAGTATATATTTGTTTGCCATTTAATTGTAATATAAATAAAATTTGCCAAAAAGCATATAAATATTCAAAATTTGCATTTTTAAAAGGGTATATACCAATAAGTGTGCATATTATGTTTGCTCAATTTATGAGTGATTTTGGCAAAAACGAAACAGAAAAGATAATTTCAATGAGTTTGGAAATTCTTTCAAGGTGCGATGAACTTTGGTATTTCGAAAAAATTGTAAACGAAAAAAATATAAAAGAACTCGAATTCGCTAAAAAATGTATGATAAAGACAAGATATTTTAAAAAATAATTAATTAATAAAGGGAATATTTATGATGAAAACACAGGATTTTTTAAATGAAGTCTACAGAGATTGTGATGATGGCTACTTAACTTTAACAATTCTGCCCGAAAGGAAAACACTATGGTTTAAAATTACAGAAATTGAAAAAGCAGCGATATTTGCTCAAAAATACGGATTAAAAACAAATGTATTTTTCGGTGTAGGACTCAGAAAAGAGATGCTTAAAAATGGTTTTAGAGGAAGTGAAAAAGATATTTTTTGCATGACCGCGCTGTATGCCGATATTGATATAAAGGGCGAAGCTCATTTCAAGATTTCTTTGCCAAATTCGGTTAATGAAATAATTAGTTTTTTAAATAATTTGAAATTTAATCCTAGTATAATTGTAAATTCAGGGAAAAGTTCAAACTTGGCTTTCAGAAACTACGGCTCGGATTGCAGGATTCTTTGCAAATGCAATAAATATGGGAATTCATAAATCAAGCAAATTTTTAAACAGCGTGATAAATATAATTAAAAACTTGCCATCTAAAATTTGGGATTTTTTGACTCAAACAATTCAAAATGTAATTTCTTGGGGCACCGAAATGGCAAATAAAGGAAGAAATGCTGCAGTTAATTTATTTA
>JAGBNX010000006.1 GCA_017634155.1 Clostridia bacterium
AATCCATACTATGTGATATTTTATATCATGTACCAAGTGTTCTCCATGTATGTATTCTGCCACTCTCATCATCTCTTACTTTATTATATCACGCTAAAGCTTCCCGTCTAAAGACGGGGGATTTTGACCTGGCACATGGAATTAAAACCTTTTTAAGAACCGGCGACATACCTGTGCTCACCGATCGACTTGCCGGATTAATTTTTTTAGTACTATCCATGGCACCTGCCTTTCCACATATCGACGCCAACAAACACGCAACCGCTAAACTTTTTTTATTCCTTGACATAAACGCATCGCCTCCATAAAATTTTTGTTATTTGTCCGTTGTAAAATAGACTATAGTTTATTTTATCAAAACGAGATAAGTTTGTCAATCATATTTTTTAGAGTCACATAAATTTCGCAACCTAGAGGTATTGCTAAAAAAGCAGCCTCCAGCATAGCAGGAGAAAATGATGCTAACCCTTTAGCTGCTAAATTCATACATGGATACAATAGACTTCTTTCGAAACCTGTAATTTATTCTCTCCGGCGTCGCCGGAGAGAACTCTTTTAACTTAATTTTTCAGTTTCGAAAGAAGTCTAATATTTACTTTAAGCAATGGGTCAAGTAAATACATTATGAATAAATTTAAGCTTTTCTTATTTTTTTGAAAAAATTTGATAATAATTTTGAGCACTCAAGTTGTAAAACACCCGAAGTAATTTCTATTTCAGGGCTTACCATGTTTATTGCACCGAAATTATTATTTCTTGCTCCATAAACAAGTTTTTTTATTCTGCAGTTATTTATCGCACCAACACACATAAGGCAAGGCTCTAAAGTCACATAAATTTCGCAATCCAAAAGCCGCCAATTGCCAAGCTTTTGACTTGCCATTTTTATAGCGATTATTTCGGCGTGATTTGTTGCGATATTTGTTGAATTCATTAAGTTCCAACCTTCGCCGACTATATTGTTACTTCTTATTATCAAAACACCAACCGGGACTTCATTTTCTTCATAAGATTTTTGTGCAAGTTCTAGTGCTTTTTTCATCCAAAACTCATGATTTTCATTTTTCATCTGTAAATTATAGTATTTTTACTTGGGAAATAAAACATATTTTGAGGCTCCAAAAATTCAAAAAGAACTAGAATTTTTAGAGGTCGAAGATTATGCTCTAAATTTATTAAATTTTATCTAAATATAATATTTTCTTCGCTCTACTTTGAGGAAATAACCATCTCCTTTTAGCAACACTCCTTCTTAAATAACTATAGCTTGAAAATTTTTTTATGACAATATAACCTATGGAGTATTAGTACAGGAGAGCTTGTGAGCAAGCTGAGAGGAAGTAATCAACTTCGATCCTTGACCTGATACGGATAATGCCGTCGTAGGAAGTGCTATTCTTTTACGAAGCTTATCTGTTCTATGATCTGATAAGCTTAATTTTTTGATTTTATTTATTTTATATTTTTATATAAGGGGAATATATGATTAGCCAATTCATAAATGAGTCTACTGATATTTGGAATAAGTGCGTTAATTCTAAATTTTTAATTCAAATGCAAAAAAATAATCTTGAAAAAGAGATTTTTTTAAAATATCTAATTCAAGATAGTTTATATCTTCGGGACTATTTAAAAACTTATTCTTATGGATTTATAAAATGTAAATCTTGGGAAGATATGAATTTTTTTGCATCTTCAATAAATTACATAAATAGCACGGAAAATTCAACAAGAATAGATTATCTCAAAGATTTTAATTTAAGTGATAACGATATTGACAAAATGCAAAAATCTAAAGAATGTAAAAAATATACTAGATTTCTTTTAAGCATAGGTAAAAACGAGGATATTTCATCAATTTTGGCTGCCGTTCTTCCTTGTATGATTAGCTATAATTATGTTTTTGATAAGGTATCCAAGCAAACTCCGAATATTTTATCTGGATATTATGCTCCATTAGTTAATGATTATGTAAATGACAAATATAGACGAGTTATTAAATTATGGACTCATTTTGCAGATCGTATTTTGCAAAATGTATCTCGTGAAAAATTATTAAAATTAAAAGATATTTTTTATCGAGCAAGCATTCATGAACTTTTGTTTTGGGAGCAACTGTGAAATCTATATGTGCTATAGTTTCTGGAGGACCATTTTCTACTTTGGAAGGTATAAAAAACTCAGATTTTATTATTGCTTGTGACAAAGGATATGAATATTTAAAATTAAATAATTTAAATACAGACTTATTAATTGGAGATCTTGATTCGTGTAAAGAAATAATTTCTAAGAAAACCAAAAAAATAATATTACCAAAAGAAAAAGATGATACTGATACCATGGCAGCAGTAAAATACGCTATTTTTAATAAATTTGAAGAAATAAAATTATATTGTGCTCTTGGAGGAAGGTTTGATCATACTGTTGCTAATATTCAATCATGCATTTGGGGAATAAAAAGAATAAAAAATATCAAAATTTATGATAAATATAACGAAATATATTTTGTTAGAAATTCAAAAATAAATATACCTAAAAAAATTGGATATTCTCTATCTGTTTTTTCTATGACGAATATTTGCAAAAACGTGTTTATTAAAAATGCTAAATATAATTTAAATAATGCAATTTTAAAAAATTCAATTCCTATTGGAGTAAGCAACGAGTGGGTCAGAGATTCTGAAATTAGTGTTGAATCAGGAATATTAATGATCGTTTTATCAAAATTGGAGGGAAAATGAAGCTTTATGAATATCTAGAAAACGTAAAAAGTAAAAATCCTTTAGTACAAAATATCACAAATTATGTGTCGTCAAATGATTGTGCAAATATTTTATTAGCGTGCGGAGCTTCGCCGGTTATGACAAATGAAATAGATGATTCTATTGATATTGCATCTATTTCTGATGGACTAGTTCTAAATATTGGTACTCTAAATAAATTAATAATTAAATCAATGATTTATACCGGAAAAACAGCAAATAAATTAAATCATCCTATTGTTCTCGATCCTGTCGGAGTAGGAATTTCAAAGCTTAGAACTGATTCTGTTAAATTTTTAATTAATAATTTGAAAATTTCAGTAATTCGTGGAAATATCTCTGAAATTAAATTTTTAGAAAATAAAAGCGAACACCCCAAAGGAGTTGATTCTAATAATCTTGAAAACTTGTATGATATTTCTGAATCTTTTAAAAAATTATCAAAAAAGTTAAATTCTATTATAGTTGCTACCGGAGAAATCGATATAATAACAGACGGAAATAAAACTTGTTTCTGCAAAAATGGGAATACGTATATGAAAAAAGTTTCGGGAACAGGGTGTCAATTATCTTCTGTTATATCTGCATTTGTTTCGTCAAATTCAGATATATTTTTTGCAACTATTTCTGCAGTTTGTTCATATGGAATATGTGGCGAAATCGCTTTTTCGCGAATGAATGTCCTAGATGGAAATTCTTCGTACAGAAATTATATTATAGACGCAATGTGCAATTTAAATTCTGAAATTTTTGAAAAAAAGGTTAATTATGAAATTAGATAGAAATATTTTAATTTTATATGCAATAACAAATTTTAATTTTTCTGATAATGAAATTTCTATAACTGATAAGATAACAAAAGGAATTAATGGAGGAGTTACTTGCATTCAGTTAAGAGAGAAAAATCTTCCTCATAAACAATTTCTAAAAAGAGCATTATTAATAAGAAAAATT
>JAGBNX010000061.1 GCA_017634155.1 Clostridia bacterium
TTACATACGGGTTACTCCATGCTTTTCCACACATCTTTTTTATCTGTTCTATTTTTTCTTGCAATTCAGAAGAATTTTTATTATTTTTAGCTTCTAATTTTGGTTTCAGCTCGCTATCTTGATTTTTGTTTTTATTTTCTAGTTGAAAATCGATGGGCATTTACAACCTCCGTATTCCAGTGGTTTGGCAATAACTTTTTGACATTCCTGAAATTTGGTGGACATGAAGGGACTCGAACCCCTGACCTTTCACATGTGAAGCGAACGCTCTAACCAGCTGAGCTACATGTCCTAAACAAACAAAATATAATATAAAATAATAAATAATATTAATATAATTTATATTATTTTAAAAAATCAAAATTCAAGCTTAAATGCCCAAATTCTGGTGGAGAGATGGGGATTCGAACCCCAGAAACTGTTTTGCAGTTTACACGATTTCCAGTCGTGCTCCTTCGGCCTCTCGGACACCTCTCCAGATAAAAAAATTATTACTGCTTATAAACTTATAAATTTATAAATCACAAATACTTGCCGGTTTTTAACTCGAAATACTGATACTTCTGTAATAAAATCAAATAACTCAAATATGCTATAAACTCGGCATCACTAAAATAGCACTCAAACATTTCGTATTATAATTAAACTCCAATAGTTTATCCGGTTTTAAAACGCTACGAACCTAATAATTAAAATTAATTTTTATTCTAATACAAAAAATTTAATATTTATATATATATATTATATATCAAAAATAAAAAAACCTGATATTTATTAAAAACACCAGTGGTGACCCGGACGGGATTCGAACCCGTGTTACCGCCGTGAAAGGGCGGTGTCTTAACCTCTTGACCACCGGGCCAATTTTTTAGCTCTCTCTCAACTTATAAGCTCTTGCTGAGCTTCACAGGTTTAAATTATATTTGCCGAAAAAAAAATATCAAGAGGTTTTCGTAATTTTTTATACAAAAATAACCCAGAATCCCAGATCTCCGTTTCGCGGAGCTTTTGTCATGTCTATTGCGTAAAATTTTTTAGCACCCATATTGGCCATCGAAATTACTTGGCATTCGTTAAATTTATCAGGAATGCCTAAAATATAAATATTTTTTTTATTTCTAATACATCTGCCGAAAAGTAAAAAATTATAAAATTTCAGACTATTTGATGCGTATTCTTTAATAGAATTTTTTATGCAATTAAAATTTAATTTTTTAAAAGTATTTTCGTCTATTTTTACCGTTTTCATGCCATTTATTCGTGTCGAAAATGGCCAGTATTCTAAATAATTATTTATTATCGCGTCGTATTCTTTATTTTGTTCATATTCTTTTAAATCTAAATTTAAATTTAATTCTTGAATTTTTTCTGTATTATTTTCAAAATCATATTTTTTATTTTTAAAACCTAAAATTCTATTATCTTTTTCAGAATTTTTAAAATTATAATTATAATTATTATCAGGAGTTAAAACAATAAGCGAAATTTTATCAAAATCTTGAATTTTTATATCAAGACTTTTTTTATTAAAACGCATAGTATTATTAAAATTGCCGGATTTATCAGTAATAATATAGCCTTTTTTTATTTTATTTTCACCGTTTGGACCTAAAAAAAATTCGATATTATATTTATAGTTTTTTAGAGCATTAAAAATTATAATATGCACAAGCGCTTGATTTTCACTGACTTTTATGTCACAACGGCCTTTTTTTATATTATCTTGAAAAAGTAAAATAGAAAAAAAACTCAAAAAAATCACCTGTATAAATTATTCGAGAATAATTAAAAATATTACTTTTAATTTATAAATTTAATATACTTAAAAATATTTACATAAAGGCATTGCTAAAAAAGGCAGATATTTTCTCCGCACCACGGGGAAATAATAAACTTATTTCGAAATTTAAAAATTAAATCATAAATACTCTCTCCGGCGCTGCCAGAGAGAATATCTGCTTTTTCTGGGCATAATTATATCATGAATTCGAATTATAATATTTTTAAAAGAATAATTTTTTTGATTATAATAAAATTTATTATTATTTTTATTTTGATTTTTGTTATATTTAAAATTTCGACTGATAAAAAACTCGAAAGTGTTTCTAATAACAAAAATTTTTATAAATTAAAAATAAAAAATTCCAGAGGAAATATATATGATTGCCGGGGGATTTCGCTTTTAAATACAAGAAAAAAATTTTTAGCAGCAATAATTCCTGACAAAAATAATTTTATAAAAATTATAAATTTCGTGCCGGAGTCGCAAAAGTCGAATTTTATACAAAATTTTTTTAAAAATCAGCCGTTTATCAGCGAAGTTTCAAGTAATTTAAAAATAAAAAATATAAAAATTTTCGAAATTTTAGAACAAGTATTTAATTCAAATTTTTTGTGCCACATAATCGGATACTTAAATAATGGACATGGAGTCTGTGGCATAGAAAAATCTTTTGATAAATTTTTGAACAGTTTTAAAGATATCGAAATTGAATATCAAAAAAATGCGCTTGGTCAGATCGTTGCCAAAGAACAAAAATATGATTTTTATGATAAATCTTATCAAAATTCTTATGGCGTACAGCTCTGTATTGATAAAAGAATTCAAGAAATCGTCGAAGAAACTGCCAAAAAATATATATCTAAAGGCGCAGTTTTGGTAACTGAAATCCCAAATTGCAAAATAAGAGCTTCTCTAAGCCTCCCGGATTTTAACCCGGCAAAAATAAAAAATTTTCTAGATAGCAAAGACTCTAATTTTTTAAATAGAGTAAACTGTGCATATAATCTAGGATCAATTTTTAAATTAGTTACAGCAGCATGCTTAATAGAATCTGGCGTAAATATATATGAAATTTATAATTGCTCAGGTTCTGTTAATTTTGATAATAATACAAAAATAAAGTGCTTTAACGGAATTTCACACGGAAAAATTAATTTAGAAGACGCAGTAGCACTTTCGTGTAATACTATGTTCGTAGAACTTTCGAAAAAAATAAATCCGGAATTTTTTATAAAAACGGCTAGAAATCTGGGATTTGGCAAAAAAATCGAACTTGCACCTGAATTTTTTTCAGAATCAGGTAACTTGCCGAGTATAACAGAATTAAAAAATAACAAAAAAATGGCAATGTTTTCTTTTGGGCAAGAAAGCTTAATGGCAACGCCTATGCAAGTTGCAGCTCTTATTAATACTATAGCTTGTGAAGGCATTTATCATGAACCAAAATTAATCGAAAATTTAATAAATAAAGACGGCAGTTTCGAAAAATATAATTTCAAATTGCCTAAAAGAGTTTTAAAATCTCACACTGCGAGAAATCTAAAAAAATTTATGAGAAAGTCAATAATTTTGGGAACGGCTAAATATGCAAATTCTAAAAAAATAACAGCAGCTGCAAAGACTTCCACTGCCGAAACTGGAATTTTTATAAACAATAATCGAGTTAATCAATCATGGATTGCAGGATTTTTTCCGTTTGAAAATCCAAAGTATTCGATTATTATTTTAGCTGAGAATATTAATCTCGGCGGCAAAATTTGTGGTCCTGTATTCAAAGAAATCGCCGAAAAAATATCAAAAATTTGAAATCAATAAAGCAAGTTTTCCAAAAAGGGTATTGACAAAATATATAGAAAATGAAAAAATATTTAGGAAATAAAACACGGAGTGAAAAATGGAAAACGGAAAGATATGTCCAAAATGGGCATTGCGAAAAAAGATAGAAACTTTCTCCGACGCCGCCGGAGGAAATGATTTAATTCTTTTGTATTACCATGTTTATATATAAATTTAATGTTGTATGAATTTATCATTTCTATTCATTTTGGCAAGGCCCTAAACAAAGTAGAACTAATTTATGCTTATCGTGCAATGCCCAAAACTAATTCTCCGTTCATAACTGTGACATAAAAATTTATTTTTATCAAGTAAAAAAGCAAAAAAACACAAAAAATTCTAATTATTTTTTGTTAGAGGTTTACGACAACAAATATCTTTCGGAAGCAGAATATTTTCCACTATAAATTAATTAAATAAAATAAATATTTTTTATAAAATATGCAAAATAAATACAGCGAACTTTTTTCGAAAATAAAAATAAAATAGTTTTATTATATGCTCTGGAAAGAGTTTTGCTTAGTTACTTAATTGATACCAATCACTAATTTCGAAAGAAGTTTAGCATATATTGGCTTGCATTTTATATTTTTTTTTTTTAGAATCAAGCACGTGCTGCTTTTATCTGCCGATGTGTTGGAATGGTAGACGAGACGGACTCAAAATCCGTTACAGGGGACTGTGTGTGGGTTCGAGTCCCACCATCGGCACCATAATAGGCAATCCTGGAGTTGGTGAATTTATCAATGTCAATCGATTTTCAATTAGAAAATAAAAACAAAAATCAAGATAGCGAGTTAAAACCAAAATTAGAGGCTAAAAATAATAAAAATTCTTCTGAATTGCAAGAAAAAATAGAACAGATAAAAAAGATGTGTGGAAAAGCATGGAGTAACCCGTATGTAAAAGCATCGACAAGTGCTGTTGGTACGCTTGCAATTATAATCTCTTCAAAA
>JAGBNX010000062.1 GCA_017634155.1 Clostridia bacterium
AAGCATTTGATTGGTAAATCCAATACTTATACTGTTGAACGTATGAATCGTCTTCTTCGTCATTACCTTGCTCGCTTTGCTCGTAAAACTTATTGTCGGTCTCTTTCTCTTTCTATGATTTCTTTTTCTGTTTCTTTATTTACTTTCTTTTACTAGCTTTTCTATATATTTTGGCAATGCCCAATTTAAATATATCTTGTGTTTATACAGACAACAATTTTTCATACCACGAGGTAATACCTCGTAACATTCTCAAAATAGGAAAACAAAATATTCAGAAGATTGAACGTAAGCATCTAACTTTTCAATCTCGCTTAAAACGCTTAGCTCGAAAAACTATTTGCTATTCTAAATCTTTTGAGATGCACACTATTTTGTTTGGTCTTTTAATCAACATTACCGAATTTTCTCTTGATAAACTTTTTTAGTACATGACCATAAAAATTTTCTGAATAGACTTCTTTCGAAATTTAAAAACTAAATCATAAATATTCTCTCCAGCATCGCCAGAGAAAATATTTATCTTTATTTAGCAATGCCATGCCATGCCCTTATAAAATATATTTTTTTCAATTATATTTATATAATACAGTATTTTTTATTAAAAAAATTCTATTGGCAATTAATTTTATTTTATTATATGAATGTGAAATAATAATTATAGCCTTATTTTTATTTAATTTAAAAATTAAACTCAAAAAATTATTAATTGAGAATAAATCAAGTCCGGCCGTAGGTTCGTCAAAAACCAGAATTTCAGGATTCATAGCTAAAATTCCGGCAATGGCAATTAATCTTTTTTCTCCGCCAGAAAGCTCAAAAGGCGAATTATTTATTTTATTTTTATCAAATCTCAAAAAATTTAAAATTTCTATTGATATTTTTTCAGATTCTGTTTTAGAAAATCCCAAATTTTGCGGGCCAAAACTTACGTCTTTTAAAACAGTTTCGGCAAATAATTGATTTTCAGGCGTCTGAAAAACAATTCCAACTTTTTTTCTTAATTCTAAATTATTAACTATTTTATTATTAATTAAAATATTACCAGAATTCGGCCTGATTATTCCCTTGATAATTTTCGCAAGAGTAGATTTTCCAGAACCTGTCTTGCCAATAATACCAATAACTTCGTTTTTGAAAATTTTTAAATTAATATTTTTGAGCACAAAATTACTAGTTTTATTATATTTATAACTAATATCTATAAGTTCTAAAAAAATATTATTTTTTTTATTGCTAATAATATTAAAATTATTTTGCTCAAAAAAATATTTATTAATTATGTTCGAACTGCCTTGCGCAATAATCTTTCCGGAATCTAATAAAAAAACTCTATTTGCTTTTTTAGCTTCATTCATATGATGAGTTAATAAAATAACAGTCATATTTTTTTCTTTATTCAATTTTATTAATTCTTCTATAATCATGTCACAACTTTCAGGGTCCATCATCGAAGTAGGCTCATCAAGAACTAAGCATTCCGAGCCCATTGCCAAAACTCCAGCAAGAATCAATTTTTGTTTAGTTCCACCAGAAAGTTCATTAACATCGTAAGATTTATATTTAAAAATATCTAATATTTTTAATACGCAATCAATCTTTTCACGCATTATTTCACGTTTAATACCTAAATTAGAAAGCCCAAAAGCAATATCTTCTTCAGTAGTTCCAGCGACAATTTGCTCGTCTGGGTCCTGAAACATAAATCCCACTTTTTGCCGTATATTATACAAATTTTTATTATCTTTGGTATTCATACCATCAACCCAGACATCACCAGAATCAGGAAGCAAAAGGCCATTTATATGTCTTGTCAAAACTGACTTACCGCTGCCATTTTTGCCAATTATAGATATAAAATCACCGGAATTTATAACAAACGAAATATTATCGAGAATTTTTTTGTTATTATAAGAAAAACTAACGTTTTTAAATTCTATCTTGCACATTTTATTAATAATAGCTTAAACTAATTTTTATTATCAGATTTTAAAGAATTAACATATTCTTCGAGTTCACTTTTGATAACAGTAACTTTAGGGCCGTAAATTATCTGAACTCCCTGACCACTGACTAAAACACCCGAAGCATTAGCACTTTTTAAAATTTTTTGATCAATTTTGCCAGCATCTTTAACAGTTAATCTCAGTCTTGTTGCACAGCAACCAATATCTGCAATATTACCAACTCCGCCCAGACCTTCAACTAAAACTGCCGATAAATTTGAATTTTTAGCAGCGTCATAATCTTTTCTGGTAAATAATTTAGACTCGATTTCGTCTTCTTCGCGCCCTGGGGTCATTAAATTCATCTTTTTAATCAAAAATTTAAATAACAAATAATAAACAACAAAATAACATAAGCCCACAGGTAAAATCATAAGCCAATTTGTCTTGCTATTGCCCTGAATTACGCCAAATAAAATCAAGTCTATTATGCCGCCTGAAAAAGTCATTCCGACTGCGATATTTAAAATATGCATAAGCATGAACGAAAGCCCTGCAAAAACGCAGTGAATTGCATACAAAACAGGAGCCACAAACAAAAAAGTAAATTCGATAGGCTCAGTTATCCCAGTGAGCATCGCAGTCAAAGCCGCAGAAAGCAACAAGCCCCCGACTGCTTTTTTCTTGTTTGATTTTGCAGTCTGGTACATTGCAAGCGCGGCTCCGGGAAGACCGAAAATCATAAACGGAAATTTTCCGGTAAAAAATCTTGCCGCTTCGACACTGAATTTTGTAGTATTCGGCGACGCAAGCTGTGCAAAAAATATATTTTGAGCTCCCGAAACAGTAGCGCCATCGATTTGCATCGTACCACCCATAGCAGTCTGCCAGAACGGCATATAAAAAACATGATGCAGTCCAAACGGAATAAGCGAACGCTCGATAACGCCATATATAAAAGTACCTATGTATTGCGATTTTAAAACAAGCTCGCTAAACCAGAGCATCATATTTTGAACAGACGGCCATATAAAATACATCAAAATTCCGACCAGCATATAAACAACCGAAGAAATTATCGGCACAAATCTTACGCCGCCAAAGAACGAAATAACGTCAGGAAGCTTTATCTTATAAAATTTATTATGTAAATAAGCAACTCCCAAACCGACGAT
Source organism: Clostridia bacterium (assembly GCA_017634155.1). Lineage (GTDB taxonomy): Bacteria > Bacillota > Clostridia > Oscillospirales > Acutalibacteraceae > Improbicoccus. The sequence continues at coordinate 3,122 of JAGBNX010000062.1, forward strand.
TATGCCTCCGAAAACCCCCATATTAAGCGATTTGATTCCACAGACGTCCGAAACTGTGCCCAAAGGCAAACTGTCAATTATATTATTTAGACTTAACAAAACCGAAACAGTCTGATGCATAACAAAAAAAGCAATAAGAGCTGAAAGCGCCGCGACAGCATGCTCATTAACAGCCATCCCGATTGCGACACCCAAAGCAAAAATTATCGGCAAATTTGCAAATATTATATTTCCGACCTGACTCATAAGAGTAAAAACAGAATACCAAAAAGTACCTTCGCCCATAGTACTCAAAAGTCCCATAGAACTTAGCATCTGAGGATTCGTAAACGACGCACCAATTCCTAATAATAATCCCGCAATCGGCAACAAAGCGATAGGCAGCATAAAAGATCTGCCGACGTTTTGTAAAATACTAAAAAATTTATTATTACCTGTCATGTAATTACCTCTGAGTTATAATTATAATAAAAATTAATTTTTTTTATAAGTTGCTATTATGTCTTTTCCGGCCTGAACGCGACCAAATTTAAAATCAACTTTAAATTTTTCTAAATTCATAAAAACAATCGGCGTACAAATCGAATATTTTTTTTCTAAAATCAAATCAAAATTTATTTCAGCAATAACGTCACCCCGTTTTAATTTTTGCTCTTCTGGAATTTTAATATTAAAGCCTTCGCCGTTTAATTTTACTGTGTTAATTCCTACATGAATAAGAACCTGCAAATCATCAACACTTTTTAAAATAAAAGCATGTTTTGTATTAAAAATTTGTTCAACTGTACCATCAAACGGCGCGATTAATTTATTACTTTCGGGCACAATTGCCAAACCGTCACCGACTATTTTTTTAGCAAAAGCTTCGTCAGGAACTTCTTCGATTGTAATAACTTGACCATCAAACGGCGCAAAAACACTATTTTTTTTGTTAAAAAATCCAAACATATAAACTCCTAAAGTTTTGAAATAATCTGTTCTTTAATTAATTTTACATTAGTTTCCCTCACTTTCCGGCGTATCCCCAAAATAAATGGCGCCGACATTGAAAGTTCGTCGATGCCAAGCGCCAAAAAAATTTCGGTCATACGCTCGTCTGCAGCAATTTCGCCGCAAATTCCTACTCTTATACCTGCTGATTTCGCATTTTCACAGACCATTTTAATCATACGCAAAATTGCTCTATGTTGAGGATTAAACATAAAATTAACTTTATCGTTTTGTCTATCAACTGCCAAAGAATACTGAACCAAATCATTCGTACCTATGCTGAAAAAATCGACTTCTTTAGCCAAAATATCGCTTATAAATACTGCAGCTGGAGTTTCAATCATAATGCCGATTTTTATATCTTTTTTATAATCTAAATTTTGTTTATCGAGCTCGAGCTTGCATTCTTTTATAATTTCTTTAGTTCTTAAAATTTCGTCCAAACAAGAAATCATTGGAAACATTATTTCAATGTTGCCAAACGCCGAGGCGCGCAAAATAGCCTTAATATGCGTTTTAAAAATCTCAGGTTTGTCAAGGCAAATTCGAATGCCACGATAGCCCATGGCAGGATTTACTTCTTTTGGCATATCAAAATAATCTATTTTTTTATCGGCACCGACGTCAAGAGTTCTAATAACTACGTGTTTATCTCCCATTTTTTTGGCAATGTTTTTATAAATTTTAAACTGTTCTTCTTCAGTCGGATAACTACGGCGATTCATAAAAATAAACTCGCTCCTGAAAAGCCCGATACCGCTGGCGTCGACTTCTTTTAAAATTTTTATATCACAAATATGACTTACGTTTGCCGATAATCTGATTTTTTGGCCGTCAATCGAAACATCTTCTTTGCCTTTGAAACTCGACAAAAGCTCTTCTTGCTTATCGCAAAGTTCTTTCTTTTTTTTTAAGCGTCTAGACGTAGTAGCATCGGGAGAAACATAAACAACACCGGCAAATCCGTCGATAATAACGTCGCAACCTTCAAATTCTGGTTTTAATTGACTGCCAAGCGAAACTACAGACGGAATTTTCATAGACCTTGCCAAAATAGAAGTATGCGAATTTTTAGAACCAAGCATAGTAATAAAGCCCTTTATGTACGTGCTATTAAGTTCTAAAAGCTCACTTGGAGAAATATCATCACAACCGATAATTAAAGATTTTTTTTTATCATTTGGCGATTTATTATTAATTATATTATTATTCATGCAATTTATTATTCTGCGCGAAATATCTCGAATATCACCCGCACGCTGCTGCATGTATTCATTATCCATACTTTCAAATTTTCTCTCAAATTCGCGCGACGTGAACCATACGGCATATTCGGCATTTGTTTTCTCGTCAGTTATTATATTTGTAACAGAATTTGAATAATCTATGTCTTCAAGCATCATTTTATGAACGCTAAATATCATTGCGTGTTCTTCGCCAACGTCTTCAAGTGCGTTATTATAAAGCTCGTCAAGCTGTTCGATTGCAAGCTTCTTGGCTTCTTTAAATTTTAAAACTTCAGCTTCAGAATCTTCAATAATTTTTTTAATTGAATACGCATCAAAAAATACTTTTCGATAAGCTTTAAGTTTGCCAAAGACGATACCCTCGGAGACTGCAATACCTTTTAAAACGTTCATTTATTCCTCTAAAAAAATTAAAATAAAAATCAATATTTTTAATTTTAAAAATGCTGAGATAACAATTTAAAAAGTTCGTCTTTGACGTAACTTTCAGTTTGTTCGTCAGGCCCGGTAATAGAAAAAAACACTTCGTCACCTTTTTTCAACCCTAAACCGGTAATTGAAAAAATTTGAGAAGCGTCCAAAAAATTTCCATTTACTTTTTCCAAGTTCAAAACCTGATTATTATTATTATTATTAACTGAAGAAGACGATAATTGTTCCGAAACATTTACCTTAGGCGAGCCACCAAAGCATTCTAAATCTCCAGCACGCCGAGTACTCTTACCAATTTTAACTTCGCAACCGCAATTTTTAACAAAAGAAACAATATATCCCGCCGGCCTAAAATGAACAAAATTTTTAATCGTATATTTAAAATTCATCAAAGTCATGCACCTCTTATATATTAAAGTACAATAAACAACCGAGCTTTGAATAAACAACAAAATAACTGAATATAATTATCAAACAAAAATATTAAAAAGTCAAGCAAAAAATTCCGCTTTCGAACTCTATTTTCAAAAAAAATATATTTCAAAAATTATTATTAACAAAAATTACTGCATAATAAACAAAATGCTGAGTTATTTATACTAATAAATTTACGATTCATATAAAATACAAAATAAAATTTTTCTAATATATATACGTCCCAATTTTATTTTCTGAAATAATTTTACTTATATCTTCAAATTTAAATACTAAAATAGAGATTTTAGCTTCTTTGCAGAGCGAAATCGCAGTCATATCCATGACTTTTAAATTTTTACTTAAAACTTCATCAAAAGTAATTTTATCATATTTAACAGAATTTTTATTTATTTTCGGGTCACCAGAATAAACTCCGTCAACAGTCGTAGCTTTTAGAATAATATCTGCATTTATTTCAGCTGCTCTGAGCGCTGCAATAGTATCAGTCGAAAAAAACGGCGAGCCTATGCCGCAAGAAAAAATTACTATTTTATTATTTTCAAGCGCATTAACAGTATCATCTACCGAAAAAGCCGGAATTATACTTTTGATTTCAATCGAAGACTGAATAAGCGTTTTAATACCAATATTATTCAAAATATCCGAAAATGCCAAAGCATTCATAGCAGTTGCCAGAATCCCCATCTTGTCAGATTTTACACGCGAAATCTGTGTTCCTGTTCTGCCGCGCCAAAAATTACCAGCGCCAATTACTAGTCCGATTTGTATTTTTGCATCAAAAAGACTTTTTATCATATTGGCGACTTTATGACAATTTTCAGAATTAATTCCAAATCCGTTAGAATTTGCTAAAGACTCGCCACTGAGTTTTAATATTACACGTTTAAAATTCATAAATTCTCCTTAACTTCTCTCCGTCAACACGTAAAGAATAATTTCATTCATTTTCTTCGGTACTAAGATCAATTTCAGAATGATTTTCTAAAATTTCTTGTTTACTCGGATTACTATCTTCAATAGTGCTTGTCTGTTCGTCTTGTTCCCCCATATCTTCCTGCTTTTCTGCTTCAGTTGCCGCAACTACGATAGAATTTCCAGATAATCTCATAATTTTAACGCCTTTAGAGGGTCTTGAGCACTGCCTGACAGAATCTGCTGAAAATCTTATTATCGTGCCGTCAGAAGAAATCGCCATTACGTCTTTATCTAGACTTACATTCAAAATCGCCGCAACTTTGCCGTGTTCTTTAACATGATAATTTATAACTCCAAGTCCGCCGCGACTTTGTAATCTATAATCAGAAACCGGCGAGATACGCGCATTACCGGTCTCAGAAACAGTTAATATATTATCATTTTCTTTTGTCGTAATAAAGCCAATTACTTCATCGTTATCTTGTAATTTTATCGACCTGACTCCACGCGAATTCCGACCCAGAACTCTTAATTCTTTTTCTTTAAATCTAATCGCCTTGCCGTCTTTCGTAGCAATTAAAAGATATTTACTGCCGTCTGTAATTTTAACCCATCTTAATTCATCGCCGTCGTCTAAATTTAAAGCAATCAGGCCGCTTTTGCGCACAGAATTAAAATCAGAAAGCTTGCAGCGTTTTATAACTCCAAGTTTTGTGTTCATAACTATAAAATTCGAATCTTCAAAATTGCTAGTTTTTAAAAGCGAAGTGACTTTCTCGCCCTCAGAAATCGGCAATAAATTTACGATATTTAAGCCCTTTGAAGTTCTAGAAGATTCAGGAATCTCAAAGCATTTAATTTTATAAACTTTTCCCAAATTTGTGAAAAACATAAGAAAATCATGAGTATTTGCAATTAAAATCTGGTCAGCTGAGTCATGTTCGCGCCTGGACATGCCCGAAATTCCTTTGCCGCCGCGATTTTGCGCTTTATAAGTACTAATATCTTGAGTTTTAATATAACCAAGTTTTGTAAAAGTAATAATTCTTTGTTCGTTTGGAATTAAATCTTCGACGTTGACTTCGCCGCCGACGCTTAAAATTTCGGTGCGACGTTTGTCTGAATATTTTTCTTTTATTTTAGTTATTTCTTCTTTTAGAACTGCCAAAAGCTTGTTTGAATCTGAAAGAAGCTCGTTAAAATATGCTATTTTTTCAAGCAATAATTTTATTTCGTTTTCGATTTTTTCTCTTTCGAGCCCGGTTAATTTTCCTAAAGGCATTTGAACTATCGCCTGAGTCTGAATATCATCAAGAGCAAATCTTTCAGAGAGTTTTAATTTAGCATCGCTAACAGATTTTGAGCTTCTGATTATCGAAATTACTTCGTCGATGTTATCAATTGCCGTTTTTAAGCCTTCGAGTATATGACATCTGTCTTGCGCTTTTTTTAAATCAAATTTTGTACGCCTTGTTATTATTTCGACTTGGAAATCTATATAAATTTTTAAAGCTGATTTTAAATTTAAAATTTTGGGCTCGCCATTTACGATTGCTAGCATTATGACGCTAAAATTCGTCTGTAATTGTGAAAAATTATAAACTTGATTAAGTGCAACTTCAGGAGAAAAACCTGATTTTACGCTGATTTCGATTCTTAAGCCGTCTCTATCAGAATGGTCTTCGATTTTAGAAATTCCGTTTATTTTTTTTTCTTTTATTAAATTTGCAATATGCTCTATCGTAGCAGCTTTATTTACTTGATACGGGATTTCAGTAACTACAATTTTAAATTTATTTCCGTCTTCGATAATTTCGCTCTTGGCTCTGACTGTAATCCTACCACGACCGGTTGCATATGCGTTTTTGATTCCCGATAAGCCCATGATTTGTGCACCGGTCGGAAAATCCGGGCCCTTTATAAATTTCATGAGTTCTACGACTTCTGCATCAGGATTATCGATTAAATAACAAATGGCGTCTATAACTTCGCCCAAATTATGTGGCGGAATATTAGTTGCCATACCGACGGCGATTCCTGTAGAGCCGTTGACCAGCAAATTTGGGAATCTCGCCGGCAAAACCGAGGGTTCTTTTAATCTGTCATCATAATTTGGCCTGAAATCAACTGTTTCTTTATCAATATCTGTTAAAATTTCTGCAGCGATTTTGCTCATTCGGGCTTCAGTATAACGATAAGCAGCCGGAGGGTCACCATCGATAGAACCAAAATTGCCGTGACCGTCTACTAGCATATATCTTGTTGAGAAATCCTGAGCGAGTCTTACAAGCGCGTCATAAACCGAAGAATCTCCATGCGGATGATATCTACCAAGCACCGAGCCAACTGTGTCAGCGCATTTTCTGTAGGGCTTATCAGCAGTTAAATTATTCTCAAAAAGAGTATACAAAATTCTACGATGAACCGGTTTTAATCCGTCGCGTGCGTCGGGCAGAGCCCTTGAAACAATAACCGACATCGAGTAATCCAAAAAAGACTTCCGCATTTCGTCGTTTATATCGACGAGTATTATCTTGTTATCCATGACTTCCCTTAAAATCTAAATTACATATTTCTAATTATACAATTTCTAGTAATGTTTGACAAGCTAATATGCAAGAATAAAATAACCGCCAGCACAGTCGAAAGTTTTGAATATAAATAAATTTTTTTTTGAAAAAACAAAAAAAGTATTGAAAAATAAATTTTGTTTGTTGTATAATATGAAACGTCGTTGTTAGAAATGGATTAATACGGCGAAATATATAAAATACAATAAGCAAAAAAATTGTTTAAAATCACATAATTGATGGCGCCTAATTTTTTGTTTTTTTTGAACGTATTAATAAATATTGATTTTGTGTATTTTATTTGTTTTTAGTAGCGACTTACAAAGATAAAATATGTATTATCTTTGTAATAATTTAAAATTATAATAAGGAGTTATATTATGCGTAACAGAAATAAAGCGTTGTTACTTATTCTCTGTGGAATTTTTCAAAATACACCTGTCGTTGAATCGATGGAATCTGGTAAAAACTCGGGAAACAGCTTATTTAAGAAAAATCTTATCGGTAACAAAAGAAAGTTCCCTGGTGATAAAAAGTCTGATAATTTTGAAGGAAATTATAATGAGTCGGAGAAAAATTCTGATAGCGAGTCGGAGAAAGAACCTGACGATTTAAGCGAAAATGATGAAATAGATGAAAACCATGGCGGAAGTCGTTTTACTTTTATTTCTCCCATAAGCCGTGACAATTACTTAAGATATGCATATTTTTTAGATAAAAAATTCAATAATAATGGCGGCAATATTTTAAAGAATAAATTTTTTGTTACTAGTTCAAAATTAATTAAAACTGTTTTAAAATTTAATGAAATATACGGTTATGAAAGTGAAGATTCTGAAGACGAATTTATCGGCGACAAAAACAATATTAATAAATTCAAAAATTTAAAAAAAAAGTTAGAATGCAAAATAAAACATTGTTCAAAACAAAGTAAGAAAATAAAAGAAGAAGATGTCAAAGGGCTATGTGAAGATATCATAGGAGGAGTATTTACAAACTCTAGAGCAAGAAATCATGGAATTAAATTTGTAGGCGAAACTTTAGATAAAAATAAAAAATATAAATTTAGGCAATTATTATTTCATAAATTATTCAATACTTTTAAAGAAAGTTTAAATAGTAATGGTAAAGGAGTGGAGTTCGTAAACATATACATTGATGATTTCGGAGACAACAACATCGAAGGTCTTGACAAAACATACAAAGACGGTACTAAAAAATCTCAATCTTACTTGAAATTTGCACTTGGAACCAGCAGCGATACGGATCTTATAGATGTTCGTGGGAAAGCGGCCGTTTTGGAGAAAACAGAATGTAAAAGAACCATTCAAAATAATAACAAAAAATATAACAACTATGATTACAACCAATTTAGATTTTGTGTCGAAAGCACAATGCTAAATGATTATAAAACAGATAGTTATATTAATGATGCTGAAATCTGTGATGGTGAAAGTATAAAGTCGATGTTTAAATTAATGGATATAATTTTCAATAAAGAGCTTGATTCTTCTTATTTGGATCAGAATATATTTAAGGCGAAATTTCAAAAAAAAGACACTCTTAACATCAAAATTTCTCTTAAAGATTTTGTTGAAGATAAAGAATTTCTAGAAAAATGTCAATCATTGACACCAAAATGCAAAAGGCTGGTTTGCCACATACTTGCCCGATTAGCTTCGCAGTCAGTTGTGTTAATGGATGGAGGCAAATTAGGTGCGGGAATAATTAATAGAGAATTAAATAAAATTAAACTTGGTAGACCGGAGAGGCAAAATCCAATCGGCAAATTGTTAAAAAAATTAGATGAAATGAAAGTACCTGAAAATAAAGATATAAATGATGATATCAAAAAGTCTGACTAGATATTACTTAGATTTATTAAAAATGTAAGCAAATCTTCTCCCATAAATTGTTTGGGAGAAGATTTTTTACCTAATATACTTTCTGTTTTTTTTATAAAAAACATCAAAAAAACTATTGCAATTTATTTATAAGCGTAATAAAATATTTTTATGTAGATTTAAAATTATAATTTGCAATCAGAAGACAAATCTACATTGAAGTCTTTGAGCCTGTTTTTAATAAGATTATCGAACGATAACAAGATATTTTCAAAATTTGAGCTCAATGACCAAACCAAAATATTTATTTCGCTACTGTCTTTTGAAATACTAAAACTTGGGCTCGGCGACTCTAAAATATTTTTAGAGTGCAAAATTAAAGACTTTTCCAGAATTTTTTTTATACTTTCGAGCTCTTTTGAATTTAAATTTTCTGAAGAATTTTTATTTGTAATTTTCAGAATTAATTTTAACGGCGAAATATTATCTGTCGCTTTCCGGCAAATAATTTCTGAAGCAATCTTAGAATTTGGAATTATAGCGCTTTTAGAGTCGTCAGTATAAATAATTGTGTAAAAATATTTTATTTGCACAACCGTGCCTTTTACTGACGAAAGTTCTATGTAATCACCCGGTCTGAACGTCTGATTCATAAAAATAAAAACTCCGGAAATAAAATTTGAAATTCCGTCTTTAAAAATGACGCTCAAAGCTACGATAGAAGCACCAAGCGGAGCAATAACATTCCAAGCGTTAACTCCAAACTGGTCAAGAATAAAAAAAACAATCGGGTAATAAATCAAAAATTTTATTATGTAATTCAAAAGCCCGGAAATATTCGCACCCAAACTGGATTTTCTTAGAACAAGCATCAAAATTTTACTTAATTTTTTCAAACCAAAAAGCCCGGCAAATAGTACTATTAAAGATATTAAAATACTCTTGCCATAGCTGCAAAAAAATTCAAAAATTAAATTTTTAAGTTCCATTATGTTTCTTTTCACCTCAAAAACGCCCCTCCATACTAAACTAAAAAATCAAAATTTTCAACAAATATCTGCAAATTTTATATAATTTATAAAAATTCAAAAAATTATAAAAAAATATTGAACGGAGAAAAATAAATGAATTTAATAAAAAAACTTATAATTTTATCTTTCGTACCAGGATTATATCTTAATAATTATTTAGATATTTCGAATGAAATAGAAATATGTAATGCCGAAGAAATAAATTCGAATATATCTTTTAAGGCTGTTTGCGATTCCCAAATAAATTTCGAAGAAGAAAAATTTAATATAAAAATTTATGCTCTTTCAAAACAAAATATTCAGCTGAAAAATCTGGAAGTAGAGGTAATTTTTGATAATCGAATTTTTAAATTTATAAAAAAATATTTTGATTTTTCAGATATTTTTAAGACTAAAATCGAAAATATAAACGAAAATAATAAAATATTAAAATTTTCTATGAAAAATAAAGAATCTGTTGACCTAAAAGAAAATATTAATAATAAAATCTTTGATTTTGATTTAGATATTAAAAAAAAGCTGCCAAGTTACGAAACTGACATAAAAATTCTTATTAAATCCGAAAATAATAATCACGTAGAAGATAAGCATATTAAAATTTTTGATAAAAATCAAATTGAAAATATAATTATAAATACTAAAACAGAAAATTCAGAATTTAAATTTGATAAAAATATAAATAAATATAATTTATCTGTTTCTGGCGAAGAAAAATACATAATTTTCGAAATAGAAACAATAGACAAAAATAAAAAAATTATCAAAAAGAAGCTCAAAAAAGCCGGAAGTGTTACTAATATACGTATTAATAATTACGAATTCGAAGTTTTTCGAAACGAAAAAAAAAAATCAGACAAAAAAACTAAAAAGACTAAAAAAATTAAAAAAAACAAAAACAGAGAAAAAATTAAAAACAAGAAAGAAAACTCGCGAGAAAAAATCGACCAAAAAAACAATTGCGAATATCTTGAAGATTACGAACAAGAACAAGACGATAGCTATAGCGAAACCAAACAAGAACGAGAGCAAGAACAAACCAATCAAAAAGATAATAAATATTTTAAGACAACATCCGAAGAAACAATAACAAATCCTGACGAAAGCAAACATAAAATTATTTTAAATATAATAAAAATACTTGCGATTGTAATTCTAATTTTGATTTTAACCTGGATATTTTATAAAAAATTCAAAAAAAATAAAAATATGGGAATTTAAATTTAATTTTGGTATTATCTGTGAAACAATATGTAAAAATTCAAAATTAGTCAAAATTTTGCTTGACAAAAGTAAAATGCTGCAGTATAGTCGGGGATATAAGGCAATTTAACCTATGTTAGTAGACATATCAGGTATCAGGGGGGAGATTGACATGCGTAATGGTGGTAAAAAGTTTCTAGCGGGATTATGTTTAGCGTCGATTTTTGTTCAAAAATCACAATCGATGTCGGTGGATTATCAGGCTAATACAAATTCGATTAGTCAAGCTAATTTAACTGGCAATAAAAAAAATATTTTAAAATATGTTTTGTTGCCGACTATGCTTGGCGCGGTGGGTATTGTAGCTATCACGGCTATTATCGGCGCCCATTTTACGAATAATCCTAATAATCTTAGTCCAGAGCAAAGAATTATGAAGTTTTTTGAAACAGTGCCAAGTGTTTATGATTGTGACAAGCAAACTATCGATAGTATATTAGGGAGTGACATAAATGATGTGGCTGGTAGGGCTCAAAGATACTACGAAAAAGTTAAAGAAGTTTCTAAAAAAATCGACTTGGATATAACGATTCCGAGCGAATATGAAAAGCAATTGGGTGGATACAGTATTCCAATGTTGTTGGTACTTATGTCGGATATGTTACGGACAATTAAATTGAAAGAAAATGATCCCAGTATTCGCTCTTTCGGTTTCGCGGTGTCCGGTAAACCTAAAACTGACAAAGGAGGGGTAAGTATGGTTGGTAGGTATAAAGTTCGGGAACGTTCTACTCTTAATTTTAAGTTTAGGATAAACGATGAAAGTAAAATTGGTTGTACTATTTTGGAGGCAAAGGATATGGCAATAAATAAAATAGTTCTAATAGTGTTTAATGGTTCCGACTGGAAAAATATTAAATTATGTTTCGGAAATTAAAGTTAATAAATGATATTTCCTTGATGACTTACAAATAGAGAATATGTTCGAAACTTATGATGGTAAATTTTAAATCTAAAGTTATTACTTTTTCTGAAATGTCAATCATGATATCTTTGTCTTTTATTTTACATTCGTTTTTTAAAATATTAGAAATGCCTAACGGAGGGTCTATTAATTTTGGTTTAACGCCATTAATTATTTTTTCTTTTCGAAGAAACTTACTTATGGGTACAATTTCGGGTTTTATTCTTTCTATAATATATTTTTTATCACATCCATACATACCTCCGACGGATAATTTAGCCAAAATTATTTTTTCAATTTTTTTAGATTATATTTTATCGTATTCTTGTGTAGGGCTCGCTTCGATTTTCAATAATTGTAGTTTTAATAATAAAATTAAAATAATTTTTGGAGTTTCATTGGTTCATATTATTAGATTTTTATTGTTTTGTACATCTGGAATTGCCGTTTGGTATGTTAATACTCCTTTTGGGGGATCAGTTATAAAGTATGTTTTTATATATAATTTAACTTATTGCTTACCAAATTTCATCGCGGATTTACTAATGTGCTTTGCTTTGCAGAAACTTTGTTTTAATTTTAAAAAATAGCAGTTTATATAATAATTTTCAAATATAATATTGCTGGGATTTTACTTATATAATTTTGTATTATAATTTCAAAAATTTATTTTACGGAGGCATATGTTAATTTTGGCGCTTGATACTTCGGGCGATTCTTTATCTGTTTCGATTCTCGAAAATAAGAAAATCATAAGTAAAATTTATGTGAAAAATAAAAATTTTCACAGCGAAAAAATATTGTCTTGTACTCAGGATATTATTAAAAATTCTGGTTATGAACTTAAAAATATTGATTTATTTGCAGTATGCAACGGCCCAGGTTCTTTTACGGGCATAAGAGTCGGGATGGCTTTTATAAAAGGCATGGCGTTTATGCTTGAAAAGCCATGTATCGGAATTTCGTCACTTTTGGCACTGGCTTACCAGTTTAAATTTTCAGAACAAGAAATAATTTATTCTTGTTTATACGCCAATCAAGACGAAATTTATTTTAATTCTTATATAAATAAAATCGAGAAAAATAGCTTAAAAATATATCAAAATCAGTCAGATGGTTTTTTTAAAATATCTGAATTAGAAAAAAAAGCAAAAAACGAAGAAAAAAAAATAATTTTTGTTGGAAATATGGCCGAAGTATGCTATAATAAGATCGCGGCGACTTGTTCTAATGCTCATAAATTTTATGATACAAACGTGGATTCGGATTACATAGGACAGGCCGCATATGATGAGTATTCAAGCAATGATTATTTGAGCAAAAAGCTTGAAGCTAATTATATAAAAAGTTCCAGGGCGGAGAAAATATAAAATAAAGGAGGCGATAGCTTGCAGTTTGACTTTGTTTGCATTGGGTCAGACCATGGAGGTTTTGATCTGAAAAAAATAATCATGAATTATCTTAATAATAATAAAATTGAATTTAAAGATTTTGGAACTTTTAGTCAAAAAAGCGTAGATTATGTTGATTATGCATTTTTAGTTGCCCAAGAAGTAGCAAAAAATAAAAAAAATTGCGGAATTTTGTGCTGCAGTTCGGGGATCGGTGTTTCGATTGTTGCAAACAAAGTTCCAGGAGTTCGCGCGGCGCTTTGTGTGAGTAATTTTCATGCAGAATTTGCCAGAAAGCATAATAATGCAAATATTATTTGCTTTGGTCAAAAAGTTTCAAATTCTGAGCAAGTTTTGGACATGATTAATATTTTTTTGAACACAGGTTTTGACGGCGGTAGGCATGAAAATCGTGTTAATAAAATTCTAAATTTAGAAAAAAATAAAGGAGAATGCATAAATGAACGTTACTAATTTTTATTTATTAGATAATAATCTAGTTAAAAATAAAGTTTCTTTGTTAAGAGATAAAAGCTGTTCGTGTAGTAATTTTAGAAAGCTCGCTAAAGATCTTTCTATTTTTTTGTGCTACGAAGCTTCTAAAAATATTAAATTAATAAATTATAAACTTGAAACTCCTATAGAAGAAACTGACGGAGTACGTTTTCAACCTGTTACTTTTGTGTCTATTTTGAGAGCCGGTCTTGGAATGATTAGCGGCGCTCTAGAATGCATTCCTGATGCAAGTGTAGGTCATATCGGAATGTTCAGAAACGAGGAAACTCTGGAACCAGTAAGATATTATTGTAAATTACCAAAAAATATGCATGAAAGTGTTGTTTTTGTGTTAGACCCAATGCTTGCAACCGGAGGCTCGGCTTGTGATGCAATTTCTGAAGTAAAAAAAGAAGGCGCTAAAAATATAATATTTTTGTGTTTAATAGCTGCTCCTGAAGGCATAAAAAAATTAAATAAAAATCATCCTGATGTAAAAATTTATGCTGCAAGTTTAGATCGTGAATTAAATTCTAACGGATATATTATGCCTGGGCTCGGTGATGCCGGTGACCGTATATTTAACACAGTTTAATTCAAAAATTATTTTTTATCGCAATGCCGGAGATAAATATAAAAATATAAAAAACTTGTATTTTTTGAAATTTATTTGCATTAATAAAAAAATATATTTTTCTTCGGCGGCATCAAAATAAATTTAAAAAATTATTGATTTTAAAAAATTTTAAGTTATAATATAATTATTCTGTTTTTTAATAGTAATAGTTTAAAAAAATTAAAAATATAAGGAGTTAAATATGGAAAATAAAGTAAATTCAGCTGAAGTAACAAGCGTTGAAGCAAAATCTCAGAATTTACCGGTTAAAACTCAGGAAACTAAAAAAAATAATAAAGAAAAATTAATTTATGCTGCTTTAGTAGGCGTTATAGTTACGATTATGAGTATTATTGACTGTTTTATTGCTCCATGTTTTTTCAAAGGTACTTCGTTTATGTGGATTGCGTTTATAAGTTGGACTTTATTTTCGGGTCAGCCAAAGAGCGAAAGATTAAAAGCGATAATCGGCTACATAATTGGCTATTTTGCAGCCAACGGAATGGTTTGGCTTTCTAATAATTTCGAAATTCTTACGAAACTTCACTCGTCTGTTCTCCCAATAGGCTTTCTTGTTATCGGATTTGTATTTAACGTATTGATAGCAGGCTATGGAAATTATACTAATAAATTTTTAAATTCAATTCCTGCAATGTTTTTAGGTTTGTCTTTTACTTTTTCAGGCGTCGGAGTTGGCTTTGCTCCAAATAATTTAAATTCTTTGGCTGTTATAATTATTTATGGTATGATGGGAGTTCTTGCATGTTTTGCGTGTGATTTTTGTGCTAAAAAATTTATAAAAACTCAATAAAATTAATTAAATAAAAGCAAAAATCAAAGGAATTTAATTTGAACAATTTGTACTTAAATATAAAAAAATTCAAAAAACTTTTTGTGTTTATTTTTGATTTAATAATCTGGAATATATCGTTTTATCTCACGTTTGGGATAAACAAGAATAGCTTTTCGTTATTGGGATTCGAAAATTTATTTTTAAAATGCTTGATATTATTAAATATTTGTTTTTCTGTTATATTTATATGCTTTAAATTATATAATAAAATCTGGCGTTACGCTGACGTTGAAGATTTTTTTTATATTTGTTTTGCTACTTTTTGTTCAAATTTTGTTTTCTGTATAATTTCTGTTTTTTTAAATATGAATTTAGGAATAAGAACTTATGTTATTTTTTTGCTTATTTCTGAATTTTCAGTTTGTCTTTCGAGAATAATTTATAGAATAAATATCGTTTTAGGTAAAAATTTTAATTATAATTTCAAAAGAAAAAGATTATTGATAGTCGGAGCCGGCGAAGCTTCAGCTATGGTTTTAAAAGAAATTTACAAAAAAAACGACAGTGAATATTTGCCGATTTGCATTGCAGACGACGACAGAGCAAAAATAAACAGGAGTATTTTGGGCACTAAAGTTTATGGCTCGACTTATCAGATTCCTGAGATTTGTGAGAAAGAAAATATCGAAATTATTTTGTTTTCTATTATAAATATATCGAATTCTGATAAAAGAAGAATTTTAGATATTTGCGCAAGAACTAATCTTGAAGTCCGAGTTATTCCCAAAATATACGAAACTTTTTTTTCAGAACCGTCGATAGTTCCGTCAATAAGAAATGTCGAAATCGAAGATTTACTCGGCCGCGAGCCCGTAATTTTTGATGCAAAGCAATACGGCGAATATATAATAAATAAAAATATTTTAGTGACCGGCGGCGGCGGCTCGATAGGCTCAGAACTTTGTAGGCAAATATATAATTTAAAGCCAAAAAAATTAATAATTTTAGATATTTGCGAAAACGGCGCGTATGATATTCAACAAGAACTCATAATGAAGCATAAAAATTCAAAAATTAAGCTCGAAGTCGAGATAGCAAGTATTCGAGACAAAAATAAAATAGATTTAATTTTTAAAGAAAAAAATATTGACGTAGTTTTTCATGCAGCGGCTCATAAACATGTCCCGTTAATGGAAACTGACCCTGAAGAAGCTATTAAAAATAACGTTTTTGGGACTTTAAATCTTGCAGTTTCTGCACAAAAATATAAAGTAAAAAAATTTGTTCTAATTTCAACTGATAAGGCTGTTAATCCTACGAGCGTAATGGGAGCTTCTAAACGTGTTTGTGAACTTATAATTCAGTTTATGGCAATTTCTAGCAAATTTACAGAATTCGTAGCAGTAAGATTCGGAAACGTTTTGGGCTCAAACGGCTCTGTGATACCGCTCTTTAAAGAACAAATCAAAAATGGCGGACCTGTTACAGTAACGCATCCTGATATAATAAGATATTTTATGACTATTCCTGAAGCTGTTTCGCTCGTCATGACGGCAGGAGCACTTGCAAAAGGCGGCGAAATTTTTGTTTTAGATATGGGAGAACCTGTTAAAATAAGAGACTTAGCTGAAAATTTAATCAGACTTTCGGGATTTATTCCCAATGAAGAAATAAAAATAGAATTTATTGGCATAAGACCGGGTGAAAAATTATTTGAAGAATTATTAATTTCAGACGAAAATTGCCAAAAAACTGAAAATAATAAAATTTATATCGAAAAGCCTGCCGAATTTAATATTAATTTTTTTCAAGAAAATATGAAATTATTATATAATGCAAGTCACAAAAATAACGGCGTTGAGATAAGAAAAATATTAGTCAAATTCGTTGGACTAAAAATTTAGAATTAGTATTGCTAAAAAATACCAGATACTTTCTCCGGCGACGCCGGAGAAAATGGCATAAATTCTTTGTGTTGCTAGTATTCACACACGGATATTAGCTTATATGAATTATTATTATCTATCCAGTTTTATCAATGCCTTATAATTTATAAATTTTATAAATAAATTTAATTTGAATTATTTTCAGAATTGCCTGATATATACGAATCAATGAAATTTTTAGACGGAATTTTTAAAATAGAACCCGGAATTAAATTACTTGATATTCCGTTAAAAGAAGTTATTGCTGAGCCTAAATTTTTATCTGAATATTTTGATTCTGATATAGAGCTTGCTGTATCGCCATTTTGTACGATATAATCTTCATAATTTTCTGTAGAATCTTGAGGTAAAATAATATTTTTATTAGATTTTTCAAATTCCGGAGTTATCGCAACTGAGTTATCAAGTTCTATTGATTTTGCCGACGCATCGTTTTTGTTTCCTGAATAAGTTATTTCGCCTATTGTTAACGATTTAGCTCCAGACGAGTTTTTATTAAGTCCGTTTAGTTTTGCGTATATTAAAAAGCCAAATGCAATTATAAAGCTTGGAATAAGAACCATTTTTGTTAATTTTGGAATTAAATATTTTCTTATTCTAAACTGGTATTTTAAATATTCTATCATAGAAGATATTTCGGCTTCTTCGATATTATTTTTGACGTCTAAGACTATTTCTTCGATTGATTTATGAATTCCGAGTTCACATTTTTTGTATATTAAATTCATAATTCTGTTATATTTATAAGAAACTTCAGTTTCAAAAATTATTTTAAATATTTTTGATATAAATTTTACTATATATTTATTTTTATTTTCTAAATATTCATTTTCTTGCTCTTGATAATTAAATATTTTTCTTAAGTCAAAATTTATAAATATATTATCTTCGTTATCGATCGTTATATTATTTGGGTCTGCCATAGTCAGTAAAATTAATAACGGAGAATTATTAAAAATACATGCCTTTATTTTAATACATATATTTTCAAAAATTCTTACCCTTTTTCTAAAATCTGTTATGCATACTTTTTTATTATATTTATAAATTAAATTTTGTGACTCTTTATATTTAAAAACAGCATAAAAATAATTATTCATAGAAAAAAAATCTACAAAATTTTCGATTTTATTTTTAGAATTAAAATACATGATTAATTTTTTAAAAAAAATATTATTTTTATCGCTATGCTTAAATTTATTTATTATAAAATATTCTTTTGCAGGTAATTCGCCCAGAAAGCCTATATTTACAGTTATGTTTTTATTTTTGAATTTCGTAGCTACGATGCTGTATTTGCCTTCTTTGAAAAATTTTATCACTTTTGTACCTCAGGTTGTGATATATATTATTATTGACTATTTGCACTATTTTCCTTATACTCCAAGAGTATATATTATATATTTTGTATAATCAATAGAAACCGAGGTGACTTAAGGTGAAAAATGAAATTTTAGAAAATCAAAAAATATCAAAAAGCCCGAATGACTCAAAAAATAAACATGAAATTTTTAGCAAGTCAGTTATTTTTAAGATAATTTTTGTTATTTTTTCGTTTTTAGCGGCTTTTTTTATTCAAAATTATTTTTATAGGCCTAATTTGGGGACTATTATAGATTCTGATATGGATTCTTTAGGCAATATATATATTCTGAGCGCAATCGAAAAAAAAAATAAATATAAAATCACCAAAATTTCTGAAAATGGCAAGATAATTTTCGAAAAAAAATTAGATACACCCCAAAATAACGAGCTATATAAGTATAAAAATCTCGAAGTAGATTCTAAAGGCAATTTTTTTCTGGTTCAAGAGGCGATTAATCTTGACTCGATAGTTTCAAATCCGTCTCAGTATCCCATTTCGCGCGAATCAGTCAAGATGTACGACGATAAAGGCAATAATATAAAGCAAGTTGCTCTTTTTGATTTTGCCGCTTCATCTATAAATCAATCAGAAGAATATATAAAAAAAATCCAGATAGTTAATCAAAAGCTCTCTGTGATTTGCTTTAAAGAAAATAAAGTAAAAATTTTCGGAGTTAACCCGTATTTAGACGAATCTCCGAGTGAAGAACTTTCGTTTGAAGTAAAGCCTCCGCAATCAGATGATTATTCTTGGATAAACGATTTTTCTGTTATTTCAAACGGCAGTGTAGTTTATGCAACAAAAAATGGGAATTTATATTTAGTAAATCAGGAAACTGTAAACGACTGCAGAAGCTTATTGCCAAACGAAGAAAATTCTATATTTTCTATGTCTGTCGACAGACTTAACAATATTTATTTTATAGACTTAAAAACAGGTTCTTTTTATAAATTTGATACAAACACGAATTCTATTTCTTTGATTCATGCAATTGACGATAAAATAAAAATCGAAGATTTGACTATAAAAGATTTTAGAAAAATAAGAGCTATAAACGAAAACGATTTTTTTGCTGCTTCTAAGACTTTTGTGAATCCGTTTTTTGCTAGATTTGGCAATAATAATAAATTAACTTCGAATATAAGCTATAAATTTTTTCCGTATGGCTTGATTTTTATGATTCTAGTTGCACTTTTTATTCTTGCAATTATTTTTACACTAGATAAAGTACGCAGAATTGGCATAAAAAGAACTCATGTTGCAGTAAAAGCTACGCTTATGTTTTTGCCTGTTTTTATAGTACTTATGGCATCTGTTGTTTCTTATTCGACTTTTAAATCTATGCAAAGTTATAATCAAATTTTGGAACAAAATCAGACTATAGGTGCCAAAATAGTCTCAGAAAAAATCAACGGAGATTATTTAAATTATATTATTTATAATTCTAATTACGGTTCAAGCGAATTTAATACAGTAAAAAATGCAGTAAAAAGCGCGTATATAGACTTAAAAAATAAAGTCGGCGATAATAGCGATTATATAGTAATTTATACGTTAGATAATAATAAAATTTATTCTGTTATGAATAATAAATATTCGGGAGATTCGAAATATTATAATAATTTAAAATTCGCAGAGCCCGATATGACGCAAGAAAAAATAGCTTTGGTAGATTCTGTACTTGAAAAAGACGAAATAGAAGAAATTTATTCTGTCTGGTCAAAATTAAAAGACAGGCAAGAAGATAACGTAATTTCGACTTTTAGAGATGTTCATGGTGATTTAATAGCTTCGTTTGTGCCGATAAGAAACAGCGCAGGTTCTATAATCGGCATGGTCGGGAATTTTTTAGATCACAAAAGTCATGTAAAATCAGTCATGTTTGATATTTTTAATAAATTATCGTTAATTATAGGCATAACTGCGATTCTAGTATTTTTATATTTATGCATAATAATTTGGATTTTATTAAAACCGATGAGAATTTTAAATCACGGAATCGAAGTCATGGTAAACGGACACTGGAAAAACAGATTGCCGATAACAAGCAAAGACGAATTTGCAAGTATTTCGATAGCATTTAATAACATGTCTGATAAACTTGAAGAATATACTGATAATCTGATGGACTTAAATTCGGAATATTTAAGATATGTTCCGAAAGATTTGTTAAAAAATTATGTTGGTAAAGAAAAAATAACTCAGACTGCAGTTGGCGACGGTAAATCTTCTAAGATCTCGATAGTTTATATTACTTTTAATATCGGAATTTTAGAAAATTCTGATAATATTAATCATAATTTATTTTCTTATTTACAAAATAGTTATTCACAAATATTTGATATAGTCGAAAATAATTCAGGTCTTGTTCAGAATTTTTCCAGTTTAGGTGCAACTTTGATTTTTAATAATTCACGTTTGGCAATAAGTTCTGCGATGCAAATTTTAGAATCTAATCTAGATATTGCGATAAAATCTAATATGCATATAAGCGTCGGCAAAGGTGCATCTTTTATCGGAATAATAGGCAATAATACTAGACGCGGTGTTTCAATGGCTTCAAAAGAAATGCTAAGACTGATAAAAATCGACTCAGGCATTAAAAAACTAGGTATAAAATTTGCGACTACTGAGTCTGTTGTTCAAGAAATTAATAACGAATTTGCACTTTCTTTAAGATTCGTCGGAAAATTTAAAGATATAACGAATTTATCTTGGGTAAAAATGTACGAAATTATTGATTCTTCAGATAACGAAAAACGCGAAATGAATATAAGAACTAAAAGTAAATTTGAACGTGCCGTTCAGCTTTATATCGATGGGAATCTAGAAGAATCAAGAGCACTTTTTGTCGATGTTTTACACACAAACAAAAATGATGTCACGGCACTTTATTATATTAATATGTGTGATTTAAGAAATAATATTAATAATAAAAATTTAAATCTTAAAAATTTAGTCGGGGAAATTTTCGAAAATTAAATATTTTAAATAAAAAAATTGACTTTTAATATTTAATTTAGTATAATACAAACAAGGTTCGAACCTTGTTTTATATTTTTTATACCTAATAATAAAACAAAAAAATAAAAATGGAGATGATGATTATGAGTGATAAAAATCAAAGTTATATAAGCAGTCATCCCAATATTCACAAAAAATTCAAGAATTTTATTCTTAACAAGGAGATGATTAATATGAAAAATAATAATAATAATAACGAAAATAAAAAAATCGATGTAAGCAAAGTCTCAGGCGGTGTTTTAAGCGTAGAAGAAAAAGACGGCAAATTCAACGTGCTTTCTACAAGAGTTCTTGACAGCTTTAATTCTAAAGAAGAAGCTCAAGAAGCTATAAATAACATGGCAGAACAAAACTGGATAAGAAAATTTGACAAACATCATCATCACCATCATGATGGTCCAAAATTCCCAAAATTAATAGAGGCGCATTCAATTACAGAACATGATAAATAATTTAAAAAAATTTTTCATCTCCATCATTGCTGTAGGCGACGATGCCGGAGGAAGTACTCGAATCCCCTCTTTCTTCTTGAATAAATGTGTAACATATATTTTATATTTCAAAATTATTATTTAACTAATTTAAATTACTAAATTTTAAATATAAATCGAACCTGACAAAGCAAGAGCGCAGGCATCAGCGGCGTCGTCTGGTCTTATTGTTTCGTTCAAATTTAATATTTTTTTCGTCATTAAAATAATTTGTTGTTTTGTAGCTTTTCCGAATCCTGTTAATGAACATTTAACCTGCAATGGAGTTAATTCAAAAATTTTAATTCCAAAATTTTTTAATGCTAAAATAATAACTCCCCTTGCTTCGGCGACTTTTATTGCAGTTTTTTGATTGTTTTGAAATAACAAACTTTCAACTGAAGCAAATTCAGGTTTAAAACATTCTAAAATATTATTTAATTTTTTATAAATCACACAAAGACGGTTTGCGAATTCTTCTTTGGACGAAGTTTCAATCGTACCGTAATTTAAAAGCAATTTTTTATTTTGTTTTATCTCGATTATTGCATAGCCGACTATTGCATAGCCTGGATCAATTCCAATTATTCTCAATTATTTCAACTCCGTGACTAACAGGTTCACATATTATATTATTTTTATCTAAATTTATATAATTTTTGTTAACAATTTTAAATATTGCCGAGCCACTTCCAGTAAGATGCCAATTATTAGGAACTTGAATTATTTTTTCAAAATCATTAAAGCAATTTTCTTGAATTTTATTTGTATTTTTGAATAAAATTGCTTCTTTAAGTATTTTGATTTTTGAATTATTATTTTCGAAATTATTTTGCATAAAATTATCGAATTTCTCAAATATATTTTTAGTATAATTTTTTTTATTATTAAATTTTAATAAAATTTTATATCCTGTAAAAGAATCAATTTTTGATAGAATTTCTCCCTTGCCTTGGCAAAACATAGTTCCACCATAATAACAAAACGGAACGTCTGAGCCTACTTTTGTGCATATTTCTATAGTTTTATTTTCTTGAAAATTTAAATTCAAGATTTTATTTAATCCAAAGATTACAGCGGCAGCATTAGAACTCCCACCACCAAGACCAGCTCCCACCGGAATATTTTTTTTAATCTCGATTTTTATTCCAAAATTTAAATTAATTAAACTAAAAATTATTTTTGCAGCTCTGTAAGCTAGATTTTGTTCAAATTTACATATATTTTTATCACAATAAATCAAAATTTTTTTTGAATCAATTTTAGATATTTTAACTAAATCAAACAAACTTACAGACTGCATAATCATATCTAAATCATGAAAACCGTCTGTTCGTTTGTTTTTAATTGCAAGTCCTAAATTAATTTTTGCAAAACTTTTCATTAGCATAAATTAATTAAAAAACCGTTATATATAATTTATACAAAATTTAACAAAATATCATCTTAGTTTTTCTGATGTATCTGTTTATTTTCCTGATCATCATAAAATTTATCAACATCAACGTCAACATTAACATTAACATCAACGTCAACACCTTTAAAAAAATCAACATTCTTCATTATCCACTCAAGACCTTTTTTAGTAAGCGCACAAGGCTCTTCCGATGTTTCAATGTTATTTTGAGACTCTTTCGGTGTTTCAATGTTATTTTTTGGATCTCTTTCCATTGCTAATGATTTGCAAGAAACAGCACTGAACAACATCAACGATGTAAATAAACTTATAATTAATTTATTATTTAAAAACTTCGCCATATTCAATACTCCTTAAAATTATTATTTTGGTGAAAAATAAGCCTAACATAAAAATTTATATGTAAAATATTAATATAACAAACACCTATTTCAAAATATCATAAGATAAACTCTTTAACTCAATTTCATTTCCATTCCCACGAATCCTCAAACAATTCCGGTCCTAATTCCGGAATATGTACTTTTATTTCTTTAATTTTGTTTGTTTCAGGTTCTAATTCGCGAATTTTTGCCTTCACAGTTTCCAGATCACAACCACCATGTAACACCAAACTTTTTACCTTTGCAGTTCCCAGATCATGACCAATTGTTCTAGCGTCCGCAATATCTAACAGCCAATAACTTTTTAGATTATCGGGATACTTTCTTACATCACCATTATTGTATAGTACTTCAATCTGGAACCTTTTTTTTTCTAAATTATTACTAAAATATTCCCAACCTATCTTTCCCAATGCAATCTTTTGTTTTAACGCGTCGTTTTTCGTAAAACTTTTAAATTCTTTCTCAAATTTCTCAGCATCCGCGTCTTGATACTTTTTAACCAAAATTTTCATCGCATTTTTAAACGTTATCTCAAATTTTTCTACTTCTAATATTGTTGGCCAGCCATCTTTTCCTACTTCTAGCTTTACAAGTGCGCCATTTGCGCCATTTTTTACTGTTTTTAGCTTCCCTTTTTCTAATACACGTATTGGCCCGCCACTAATGTTATTGACATCAAGATAACTCATAGTACCATAACTATCACGAAATGCCCTTACCACTTTTTCTTCATTTTCCATTGCCATTTTTTTAGGATCTTTGCTTGAAATATTAACAATAATTTCTTTAATTTCATAATCACCTTCAAATTCTTTGATCTTTGTTCTCACTGTTTCCAAAGTTAAGTCGGCGCCTTTAGAGTCTTTATCAATATTTACTACATTTCCATAAATATCTTTCACCTCTAGCTGGAACCTTTTTTTTTCTAAATTTGCACTAAGAACAACATGTTCCAATTCTCTTTCACCCAATACAAAATTACGACCAGAAATACTACAACCAGGTCCGAACATTATTTTATTTTTAACAATACTTGTTTTTTTAGATTCCATTGCACTTAAATTTAAGTAATTGTTACTTAGCAAAAATGACAATAAACCTATGCTTAATTTTTTTTTAACAGAACTGCTCATCTTAATCTCCTTAAAAAATTTAAATATAATATAATTTTTTGCTTGTAAGCACTTTAAATAACAAAAAAGTGCTTACTTAATCCTAGATCTTATTTTTTATTTGAACTTTAGCACCCACAGCTTCTAATTCTGCTTTCAATCTTTCAGCTGATTCTTTACTAACTCCTTTTTTTAAAATCTTTTTAGCGCCAGAGACTAAATAAACTGCTTCTTTATTGCTTAGTCCGAAAATTTTTATTAATACATCGTATACTTTTAGTTTATTGTTACCGACTTCACTGAGAATAACATCAAATTCAGTTTTTTTTAAATTTTCTAGATTGTTAAAAATTGTACAAAACTCTTCCAACTCATCAGGTTTCAGAATAAAATTCAGCGCGGCGGGACATGACCAAGGCATCAGTACACGAGGACTATAAATTTGCTCAATATTTTTTGTATTTTTTTCCATTCCCACTGATTTATAACAAACAGTATTTAAAAAAATTAACGATGCCATAAATTCCATAGCTAATCTACTATTCAAATATTTCATTGTACTCAAACTCCTTTATTATTCATTTGATTATTCATTTTAAAATTCTAGATCTTATTTTATTTGAACTTCAGCGCCTTCGGCCTCTAATTTCTTTTTGAATTCTTCAGCTGACTCTTTGCTGATTTTTTCTTTTAAAGTTTTTGGAGCGCCTTCGACTAATTCTTTAGCTTCTTTCAAACCTAATCCGGTAATTTCTCTTACCACTTTGATTACTTTTATTTTATTGGCACCAGCTTTGCTAAGAATAATATCAAATTCAGTTTTTTCTGCTGCTGCGGCATCACCCGATTCTGCAGGAGCTGCTGTTACTGCAACCGGAGTTGCTGCTGAGACACCAAATACTTCTTCGCAAGTTTTTACTAGTTCACTCAATTCTAATACACTTAAAGATTTAATATCTTCGATTAATTTTTGAACTTTTTCTGAAACTTCTGACATTTAAAAACCTCCAAATTTAATTTATTAAAATTTAAAATTTAAAATTATGATTTTTGTTTAGCAATTTCTGAAAGCGCAATAACCAAAGCACGCGGCAAGCCATTTAAAACGCACACAAAGTTCGTAATCGGCGTATTGAAACCACGTAAAACCTGCGCTATTAGCTCTTCTTTGCTCGGTAATTTTGCAATTGATTTTATACTGGCAGCATCTGCCATTTTTTTTTCTATAAACCCTGCTTTTATTTTATAAAATTCATTTTTTTTTGCAAAATCGCAAAGAATTTTCGCAGCATCAGAGTAACTCGACTTACTTGTAGCAACAACAGTTGTTCCGGTCAAAAACTTATCTAATCCTGAAATTCCGGACATTTCGAGTGCTCTGCGTACAATATTATTTTTTAAAACTCGATAATTAACATTCGATTCTCTGAGCTTTTTTCTGAGTTCAGTATCTTGCAGCACGTTTATTCCTTTATATTCTGCAAGAATGCCGACTAAAGATTCGTTAAATTCGTCTGAAAGCTCTTTGACTTGCTTCTTTTTTCTTTCGAGTACTTTCTCACTTGGCAATAAAATCACCTCCTAATATTTATTCAGCCGAAAAAATACCGGAGGTAATAAAAAATCCGAAATTTCCTCGACAGGCAAATTTAAGCTTTCGCACCTGCTGTCTTAGGAACAGCTTTGGCATTATATCACAGTATTTTTGTATTTCAAGTTTTTTTGTCAGCAACTAAAAATTGCGACTAAGTTCAAACAGTAATTGTAAAGATGCTACTAATACGCATTGCCAAAATGAATATAAGCAATAAAAGTTAACAGAGCATTATCCCAATGTTTAAGCATCGCTAAGTAAAGACAAACATTTTCTCTGATACCACCGGCGAGAGCGTTCGTATCTCTATAAAGATTTCGTTGAACACATGCTTTATTTCTTAGTACTGCCGAATAGGCAATTCCAAAAATCTTGACAAAACCCAAAATTTGTGTTATACCCGACCTGTATGATTCAGATTGAATGTTTAGAGTTTTATCTGGAGGTAATTTTAAATGAAAAAATTTGTAAACAAAAAAATTGCGGCGTTATTAGCTACTTTAAGCGTCTTTACGTCTAAAACTCAGGCGATGGATATACAGAAAAAAGTTAATAATTATCAAGTCTTAGATAATAATTTTAGTTTAAGTGAATTTCTTGATCAACACAAAGAATTATTATTGGTGGGAGGACTTTGTGTTTTTGGTTTGATTATAGGGGGGTATCTTTTATTTGGAAGCGATTCGAAAGACGATAAAAAATCAAAATTAAAAACTGAAAAAGAATTAAAAGACGAAATTGGTATGTTTTTAGATAATTTGCCAAAAGATAGTCCTATTTTAGATGAATATTTTAAGTCGTTAAATCCCAAACGAGATAAAAAGAAATGTATTATTGATTTTGTGGTGTCAAAAAATATTTTTGAAAGTTATTTAAGATTAGGAAAAGATATTAAATGCATAAGTACTCAAAATGATATACGAAATAATAAATTAATTATTTCTCATAAAATTGGTGGAGTAAATGCAAAAGAAATATTCATGCTCGAAGGTAACGGCAGCTTAAAAATTCAAAAAGTCGGTAGCAACCAAGATCATGAACTTATCTTAGAAGTACCTAAAAAATTAAGTTTTAAATATAAAGATATCAGTATTAATATTCAAAATATAGATATTGCTAAAATTGAAACTGGTGAAGATGAATTTAAAACAAATAATCCTAAACAAACTGTTGTAGTAAATGCTGCTAATACCAGTATTAGCAATGGTGCTGGCGTTGCAGCTGCCATTGAAAAAGCTGCTGGACCAGAAATGGTAAAAGAAATAGAAAAATGGCGTAAAGAAGTACAAGATGCTGGTAATCTAAATAATATTCAAAATAATCAGCTGTCAAATAAGCGAAATAACGAAGTTTTTGATGTTAAAATATTAGAAACAGGACACAGTAAATTAGGAACTGCTGGTAGTATGAACATAGGTGGAGTTATTCACACGCCTGGTCCAAGCGTGTCCGATAAATTAACAGAAGAAGACAAGAATTTACTTATAAAAAGTTATACTACGGCATTAGAAATAGCTCATAATAAAAAATTCGAAAGAATTGTTTTCTCTTCTATTTCAACAGGAATTTATAATTTTCCAATTGATGAAGCCGCAAAATGCGCTACTAAAGCTATATTTGATTTTATAGATAAAAACCCAAAGACTAGTATAAAATCTATAGAATGGGCTTTTTTAGATAGTGATCAAGTAACTCTTATGAAAATGTTCAAATATTATAGTGTGTCTGTTTATTCAAAGATTTCCAAAAAATAAATTTTTTATATTAGTACGAAAATAAAAAGTTGCTAAAATTCAGTTGATTTTTTAAAGTTTAAATATTATTTCGAAATGATAACAGTATTTAGTGGATTGTTTTTAAATTTTAATTTTTTGATGAGGAGATCTTATGAGTAGATCTAATAAAGACAAGATTGCAGTTACATTACTAAGCGCACTGGCTTTTGGTGCGAATGACGCTTCGGCGATGAATTCAGGTATTAAAAATTCTGGTAATTTGGCAACTAAATCGTCGCAAACCGTTGGTACAGTAGGGGGGGCAACTTCTAATAAAAATCTTGAAAAAATTAAAAAAGGCCTTTCGATATTGGAAAAAGTTTTAATTGGCGCTGAAATTGCTGTTGTCGCGGGTGTAGTAGCTGACGAAACTGTGGCTGGTGTAATGTGGGCTAAGGGTGAAGAATCTGATAGTATACTTAAAGGCGAGTATTCTTTTATGAATCTTCTTCGCAGTAAAATCAAAAAGGATGATGAACAGCCTGGTGATAAAGGTAAAAATCCAAAAGAACTTAAAGGCAAGAAAGAAGAGAATATTGAAAATAAAAAAATTAACAAGAATTTAGAATCTGATGAAAAGATAGAGGGTAAAAAAAGTGAAAAAATCGATGAAAGCTTAGCAATTTTTTGGAAAAATTTTGAGGATGCCAGTTCTGATATATTTAATAAAAATAAGGAAGAGTTGAAACGTGCTTATGGGAAAGTCAGAGATAGTGATCGCTGTGAGGGTTTTTATGGTAATAATAATATTTCTGAAAAAGAAAAAAACATAGCGAAAGCAGTTTTAAATTTTATTGCTAACAAGAAAAAATTTGATACCGATTTCGAGGTAAGTAATCTATGTCTTCATCATGAGGGTGTTCTTGTCAAGATTAATGTGCAGGTGAATGGAGTTGATAATAGTTGCTTTTTTGTGTTTTCTAATATGGACAACGGTGCATTGCGGGTTATGTATTCAGGAAAATTTATTTTGAAATTTTAATAAAACTTATCTCCACATATAGTGATATAAGAGTTGGGGCGATTTCTCCGGCGTTGCCGGAGAAAGTCTTTATCTCTTTTAGCAATGTCTCAAATTGGGCATTGCCAAAATAAATAGAAAGGCTAGTAAAAGAAAGCAAATAAAGAAACAGAAAAAGAAATCACAGAAAGAGAAAGAGAACGAGAACGAGATCAACAATAAGTTTTACGAGCAAAGCGAGCAAGGTAATGACGAAGAAGACGATTCATACGTTCAACAGTATAAGTATTAGATTTACCAATCAAATGCTTGTTACTTGGAATAATATCGTAAACTGAAAATTTATCAGTAGCG
>JAGBNX010000063.1 GCA_017634155.1 Clostridia bacterium
ATTGCCAAAATGAATAGAAGTTATAAAAATTCATCGAACATTATTTTCATACGTGAATTACGCGAATATAGTAATGCAAAAGTGCTAAATCACTTTCTACGTGGCGTCGAGTAAATATCTATCTTTTTTTGCAATACCTTTAATAAAAAGTACTTGACAAAAATTAATTTTGGATTTATAGTTACAAGTGGAATTTAGTTACAAGTAAAATTTCGTTTTAGGTTTTAGCCTTAGCGAAAGTATTTTAGTTCAGCTTAAATTTTAACTTAGGAGGTCTGTTAGCATGAAAAAAGCGAACAAAAAAAGATTATCAGCAATAATAGCGTTGGTGTCAGTTTTAAGCACCAGACCAGCGAATGCATTAAGCAATCTGGCCAAGGGAGGAATCGCTATTGCGGTAGTAACTGGTGTTATTGGCGGTGGAATTTTGGCTAAATATCTGTTGGATGATAAGAAAGAAAAAAGCGATGACGAGGGTGATAAAAAATTACCAAAAATTAACCAAAAAGGTCAGTATTATAATGACAACGTAAAAGAAATTAAAGAGCAAAGTAAAATGGGTAAAGATCAGGTTGATAAATTTATTAGCTTTGTTGACAGTAAGGATGATAGCTTTTTGGAACAAATTGTGGTGTATAGTCTTGGCAATGAACACTATCGTAAGATTTCAAATGGGTGTATTTGGGATAGTGGTGTGTGGAATGGTAATGTGCTTCTTGCTCGTTTCAATGGTGGTGATTGTTCGGAGTTAAGTGATGACGTAATTAAGCAAAAGAAAATTTCTGAAGGTGTACCTTGGGTAAATAAATTTTTTGATAATTTACGCGGTAATGCGAAGATAGAAAAAGTTGAGGGAGTGCGATATTATTCTTGTTTTATTACAATTGGTGGATTCAAATACGAGGTTGAGATTTCCCCCAAGGGTGAATATGAAGATTTTAGCTGGATTAGAATTTGCTACTATGATTCTTCTAATTATATGCTAGGTCAAGTAGAGTATTTAACTAAGTAGGTTGGACATATGAAGAAATTTAATAAAAATAGAAATTGGTATAGCAGCTACAGGTGATTGATATTTGTAGCAAAGAATTTTGGTCCGCTGCAGGTATTAATTAAAAAATCTGCAGCGGCTTTTTTTATCAAAAAATTTAAAGAGCCGAACTTGAAAAAAGTTTTGGCTCTTTTATTTTACAGGAGAAAATATTATGATTTTTATATTAATGTACGACACTCGATATAAGATACCAGATTATATAATCAAAAAAATTTAATTATAATTAATTTTAAAGGGGATTTTATTATGAATAATATGAACAAAATAAAATGGTGCATTTTAATATTATTTTTAGCAGGTATTTCATTTTTCGTATTTAAAAAAATCAGCGATAATAATAAAAAAAATTTAAAAATTGGCATTTTGCAATTCGCAGAACACGAAGCTCTAGATGCTGCTCGACAGGGATTTATTGACAAGATAAAAAAAGAGAATTTAAACGCCGAAATAATTTACAAAAACGCTCAAGGCGACCAGTCAAATTGCGTGACGATTGCCAATCAGTTAGTCTCAGAAAAATGTAATTTAATTTTGGCGATAGCTACCCCTGCAGCACAGGCAGCAGCCGAAGCAACGTCGGATATTCCGATTTTGGTTACTGCAGTTACAGACCCAGCTGACGCCAAACTTGTTAAATCAAACGAATTGCCGGGTACTAACGTAAGCGGAACTTCTGATTTAGCACCAATCGTAAAACAAATCGCGCTTATTAAACAAATAAATCCTAAAGCTCAAAAAATTGGGATTTTTTATTCTTCGAACGAAGCAAATTCAAAATTCCAAGCAGAAATTGCCAAAAAAGAAGCAGAAAAAATAGGCTTAAATGCTCAAGAATTTAATTTTAGTCAGGTAGCTGATATTCAACAAGTCGTCGAACACATGTCACAAAAAGTCGATGCAATTTATACTCCGACGGATAATTCCGTGGCATCAAACATGGAACTTATTTCAAAAACAGCTTTAAATTTTGGAGTACCGGTTATTTGCGGAGAAGCAAATTTAATTTCAAAAGGCGCCGCGGGTACGTTTGGAGTTAACTATCGCGAACTTGGCGAGATAACAGCCGAAATGGCTATAAAAATTTTGAAATCCGGCAGTTCTATACAAAATATGCCTATAGAATACGCAAGAAACGCTGAATTAAAATTAAATAACGAAGTTTTAGATAAATTAAATTTAAAATTTAAAAATTAATTTTGGAGTAATTATTATGAATATTAAAAA
>JAGBNX010000064.1 GCA_017634155.1 Clostridia bacterium
TTACCTTGCTCGCTTTGCTCGTAAAACTTATTGTTGGTCTCGTTCTCTTTCTATGATTTCTTTTTCTGTTTCTTTATTTGCTTTCTTTTATTAGCCTTTCTATATATTTTGGCAATACCCCATATTAAAGGCATAGTTGAAATTGATGATTTTAAAGAAGATTATAAACTAATTGAAGATAAACTTGCTAACCTTGAAAGTAAAAAATTAGAGTTAGTTAATCTAGAAACTTTTAACTACTCTCCACACGAATTACTTGCTGAGAGAGATTTAGAAAAAGAAAAAATGATTAGACTTGATACTTTAAATACTGTTTTAAAAGACTAAATGAAATGGTATGGACAAGTCTGAAAAACAAGAATTTATAGCAAAATTTATAGATACTATTGAGATTAAAAAAGATAGTAAAAGTAATTTAATTCTTGAAAAAATTAATTTTAGAAACGGATTTATAAGACAATTAGTAAAGTTTTATGATGCAGGTATATTTGATGTTGCAGTACCTGTTATGGTTGGTAATAAGGAAGAGTGCATTAAAGGTGGCAGAATGAATGAAGAACAATTAGATAAATATTTATCTAAAATGAATGAGCATTTTGAAACATCTTTTTATGAAATGTATGAAACTATTGATGAAGAAACTAATGAAGTTATTTTAGAATATCAACCAAAAGAAAATGAAAAAATTATAAGATTTGTAGCAATTTCACCTAAAGAAAAGTTTCCTATAGCAGTTGATAATATTAAAGATACATATGGAATTATTAGCTATAAAACAAACAAATTATTAGAAAATTAGAAAGGATTTGATTAAATTATGAATATCGAATATGTAAAACAAGGAGATTATTTATTACCTAATTTGGTAATAGAAAATCAAAATTATGGAGAAATAAATAAGTATGGATTATTAAGATTAGATTATATTAAGGAATACAAAAAAGGATTATATCAGGCACTTTTAATGAAGAATGAATTAACAAACCATCTTCTTTCAGTAAGTAAAGGATGTGAAGAAAGATTAAAAACTTTAATGGATAACTATATTAAAAATGATGAAAAACTATCTGAAAAAAGTAAAGAAAATAATCAACTTGAATGGGTAAAATTGATGAATAATTATAAAAATACTGCTGAAGAAATTATTCTTAAGGAGTTAATTTATGCCTGATGTTGTCATAAGCGAGCAGCGGCTGGTACTCCCACCACCCCAAAAGAAAGGATAAACCATATAAATGGCGACAACATCAATTTGGATATTAAGAATAATTTAAAACAGTCTATAAATTATATTATAAATCCAGAAAAAACTACTAATGAAGATTATGGCAAAACTGATTATGATTATTTAGAAAGTAAAAAAGATTACAATTTTAAAAAAGAAAAAGTTTGTTATGTAAGTACACTAAATTGTGATGAGATTGATCCATACTTTGATATGGAATTCACTAAAGATTATTTTGAAAAGAAAGATGGTATTTTAGCATATCATGGTTATCAATCATTCAAAGAAGGAGAAGTTACTCCAGATATTGCTCATGAGATAGGAGTTAAGTTTGTTAGTGAAATGTTTAAGGATTATGAAGTGGTTGTTGCTACACATCAAAATACTAATCACATACACAATCATTTTATAATCAATTCTGTTTCATGTAAAGATGGTAAGAAATATAATAACAATAGAACTAATCTAGCAAAGTTAAGAAACATTTCGATTCACTATGTGCTGAATATGGACTCTCTGTTTTGGATGAGGACATTGGTTATAAAAGTACCTACAATCATAAAGTTATTAATAACGATTATTATAGGACATTAAAAGAAGATTTAGATAATTCTATAAGTTATTCAGTTACCTTAAAACAATTATTTGAACGAATGAGAAATATCGGTTATAAAGTATATTCTCGTAATGGCATTATCACTATTTATAGAGATGGTGAAGATAAAGTTAGAATAGAAAATGTATTTGGTAGTGAATATTCAAAATATAGATTAAGTGAAAGATTATATTCAGCAAGACAAATAATCTTTAAACCAATGACACAAAAAAATATATTTGATGAATATTGTAAAACCAATAAACCACATAAAGGTATCTATGGATTATATTTATACTATTGTTATCTGCTAGGAGTATTCCCAAAGAAACATCCTAAACAATATCTTCCTTATTCTGTTAGAAAAGAAGTTTATAAATTAGAGCAATTTTAACAACAGAATATATTTATGCACAAGAATAATATTGTTACAAAAGAAGATTTAGATAATTTTGCTAAAAATAACTCCGATAAATTAAGTGAATTAAAAGGTAAAAGATAAAATCTTTGGAGACGACATCATAGAGCAAAAACGGATGAAAAGAAAAATGAAATACTTGCTGAAATAAATAATATACAACCTAAAATTAAAGAACTTTATAAGTATGATAAGTATTGTAATGATATAAATAAAAGAGCTGAAAGAATACAAAATAATCTTAATAATTTTGATAAGGATATCCAAAAAGAAAAAGACAATTCTAGGGAACTATGACCTAGTATTGTCTTTAATTATTTGATGTAATATATTCCATATTTATTAATCGAACTAATTCAATAAAATTCATATATTCAACATCTTCATATTTATTATCATCAAATCCAACAGATAATACATAAACAAAGTTATCAAACGAATAAATGACTTCTTTACCAAATTTTATGTTTTGTTCAATATTATCGGCTTTCGTTAATAAACAAATTTGTTGGAACCCTTTATCAATTATTCTTGTATTACCATCAGGATGAGCTTTTTGAAAATGCTGACTTGGAGTAAGTGCTATTAAGTTTTCTACATAGCCACTAATTTCTTGAAACTCGTTTTCTGGAAATATATGATGCATATTTATTGCATGACCAATAGCTAATTCATCTTTTACTTCAGATAAACTTTCATTAAAGGCGTCATTAAATGCTCTTAATAATTTCTTTGCTTTTGCAGATTGATACTTAATTAAATTAGTATTAGGCTTATCAACTAAATATTCGTAATATTCAGCACGAGTCATCTCTTTTGGCTTATTAACATAAATGTCTCTAAAGTTATTTCTATTATACATCAGCATATCTTTTGTTATTTTTCCTTTGGACATTCTTCCTTTTTCAGTTCCAAATGTATTTTTTATAAATGATAATGGATTTAATACTTTAGTAAATATCCTATTGCATTCTGTTACTCCATTTATTGGAGTATTAAAAACCGTAAATCTCCCAAATTCATGTTTCATTTTTTCGTATGTATCATTTGTTGGATTATTAAAAAATTGCTTGAAGTATACATAGATACCACTATCTTTAAGCACTTTAGTATTATATAATTCAATAAACTTCAAAGCATTCATTTCTCTTATCGAAATATACTCTAATAGCATTTTATTCCATAATTTATAATAATTTCTATTTCCATCTTTTTTCTTCCATAAAATACCAGCATTTGCAAACATTTCCATAGGCTGTTGAAAAAATTTATCATATTCATTTCTAGCCTTTTGTTCATCAGGATTAGGCTTTTTAAATATTGATTCTACATTTTGAATTGTGTACTCATTATGCCAAATATCTAATGAGCTAAAATATTCTTGCTCTGGATTAGCATTTACAAACTTTAAAATGCAATCTGCAATTATGCATAAAACATCAGGAGTACATTTTTGGTCAATCCATCTACCATTATGACTTTCTCTTATATCATAATTATAATGTGCCATGAATTTTAATATTTGCTCCTCAGTTAACCAATTCATACTATTCCTCCTTTAATTTTCCAAAAAAGAAGACAGAAGTTTTGTCAATATTTAGTGACCTTGTTTGGTAATTTCTGGCTATTTTATAGAAATTTCTATATTCATTAGTTGCAAAAAATAGCATATCTTTTTTTGTTAATTTAATATTATTTTTAGGTATCAATATAGCTACTGAACCATTTACTATGGTACCAACAGGCTTTTTGCATACTCTTGGTTTATACGACATATTAGGAGTGATATAGATATTTTTATTATTTAAAAATTCATAAACATTATATTTTTTTATATCTTCCTCATTAACATATTGATCATAATCATTAATATGAGTAATTTCAGTAGCATCATCATTTATATTTCTAGATTTTATCACCCATATATTCTTTTTAGTTTTAGAACTATTATTATTTGTTATTTGTCTATCTCTAAATACATCAAATATACCAAATTCCATCTTATTTAATAATTTATCAAATTCATTATTACGATATATAATCCAATAAGGCAATTTTTTATCGATTATGTAATTTTGTTTTTGATTTAGTTCCTCTTTAAATGTTATTGATAGTACTTTTGTATTACTAGGTTTATTACAAGTATTAACATTAATGCATAATGTTTCAATTAATACACCCTCAAAACCTTTTTCCCCAAAATCAATTATAGATTTAATATTTAATTTTGCAACATAATCTCTCGTTTTGGAATACTCACTTGTATTTAATAAAAATTTAGGCATTACCATTACAACATTATCAGCAATTGCTAATGATTTTTCTAAAAAATATGAAGATGTATTATTAGATTCGTTATTGATACAATTTTCTCTATACTTTGCTAGCAATTTATTATTAGTATTCATTTTCATAAATGGAGGGTTACCAGTTATAACATCATATCTTGCTATAAAATTACGTAAAAGATAATCATCACATATATAATTGATTTTAACATTTTCAGGAATATCTATTATTTTTAATAGTTCTTTTAATACACCTATTGAATAATTATTTATGTCAACAACATCAATAATTAATTCATTTGCATAGCTATATTTAGCAATTATATATGGTATAAAATTGCCAACGCCAACTGAAGGCTCCAAAACTCTTATTTGTTTTTTATTAATGTTAGGTAATTCTTTATAAATATAGTTTAATAACTTTTTATTTGTATAAAATGCTTCTTCGTTATTTCTTTCGGCATTTGATAATTCAGCAATTTTAGATAAAGATGTAAAAGATAAAACATCTTTATTAGTTTTAATAAAGTGATTAAGATTGCCATTATCTAATAAATTATTCTCCTTTATCAATTTATTTATTTCCCTTAAAGAATAGTTTTTTCTATTTAGATTATCTTTAATGTTAATTGCTATTTGATGAAATATTTCAGTTGGAACCGCTTCTCCAATTGATTGTCTAATATTAACTTCTTCTTTTTTTAAAAATTTTATTTTTTCTTGAGTAGATAATTTATTTAATTCTTTTTCATCTTGTTCAACCCATTTGAAAGATTTAGGAATAGTCATTATATTCATTAATTCTCTTATGCTAAACACTCTATCATCAGATGGATGAACTGTATTTTGACTAGCAAGTTGATCATTTCTTGTATGAATACATGGAGCAACTTTATCCCAAAATTGTCTTTTATATTTATCACCAGTTTTGTTGGCATTTATTTTAATTTTTCCATCAACAATGGTGTGTGGTTTTTTATTATCGTCTTCTTGGTCAAAAGCAGATTCACCTTCTTTCAAATCATGAATCCAAGAACGCATATGTTCAGGATATATTCTAAAAAAGTGATAAATATCATCATTACTTATTTCTCCAAATTCATTTAATGGTTTTAACTTTCCAATTACCTGCTTTAATGTTTTTTCTTTTCTTCTCTTTGGAAATAAATCTATTGGTGAAATATAATCTTCAAAGTCAATTCTAACACCTATTACAAGTGTTCTAGTTCTGCTTGAATTAGATCCATAATCCTTAAAATTAATTACACGACTCATAATTACATAATCACTATCTAAATTATTATTTATTGCTTCTTCAATAGATTTTATTTGATTATCTATATCAATACAAGCAGTTTTCAAAAATGCAGATACATTTTCAAAAATAAATATTTTAGGTTTAATTTCTTTAATAATTTTAATTGATTCAATTACTAGTGAGTTTCTATTGACTTCGTTATTCTTTTTTAAATTAGCAACAGACATACCTTGACATGGTGGAGTTGCAATAACTACATCAATATTATCTACATTCTCTTTTTTTTTCCATAGTTTTATTTCATTAAATAATTTATTTTTAGTTTCATCTAAAGTAATATCACCACAAATATAACCTGACTCATATTTACATTTGTGGTTAACTTTTTGAACATTCAATCTTCTTTTTATAAGTTCATTAGTAGCAACACATTCAAAGTCTTCCATTTTAAAGCCATAACAACCAATTCCTGCACTACTAAACAAACTAATATAAGTATATTTTGGACTTTTCATATGTTTCTACCTCCTATAATACCATTATATCATTTTTATTTATTATTGAGAAGGATTCCAAAGCAATTTGTCGAATTTTTTTAAATTCAACTGTTAAAAAATATAACCCTCGTATTATATTACAAGAAATGTTGTATTTAATAATCATTAAAATTTTCAATAATAAAAGATATAAGCTATAGTTAATGATATAATGTATATGTATTAGAGGTGAATTGCTATGATTATAACAAAATTAAAAATTAAAAAGTATAAAAGTATTGAAGATATGACATTAGAATTTGTAAAAGGAAAAAATATTATAGTTGGTCAAAACAATTGTGGAAAAAGTAACATTATCTCTGCAATTAACTTGGTTATAGGTGAAAAGTATCCTCCAAAAAGATTTGATGATAATTTTTATTTTCAAAATTATGATAATTTTACAATTGCATTAGAATTATCAAATTGTGTTGAATTTGATACGACATATTTAAAAAATTATAATCAAAAAACAGGTCTTTATCGTCTTGAACCTAGTACTTCTTATTTAAAATATAGTCCGGATGAATTAGATGAACTTGGATATGGAAATAGCGTAGAATGGAAAACAAGTGATGAAATTATTGAAGTTATAAAAAAAGCAAAACACATTTACATAACCTTATTTAGTAAGAAAAATGAAGATTCAGTATATACATTATCAATGGACCTTGGGGATAGCAATTTATATAAATTCAAATATTTTTCACAAGAATTATTATCATCGTTTATAACATCTGCAATTATACCATCTGAAAGAAATTTAAAAAGCGGAATTAGTCGTAAATAATTATTCTTGGTATGGAAAGTTAATTAAAAATGTTTGGCAAAACATGAGCACACAGGATATTGAACAATTAAATTTGCATAATAGAAATCTATCAGCAGTAACAAATTCTATTTTTGAAATATTAACTGACGAATTAGGGAACTCCGTTAAAGATGCCATACCATATAATCAATTAGAATTTAAACTAATACAAGATACTAAAACAGATTATTATAAAGGAATTAAAATTTTATTAGATGATGGTTACTATAGTTTACTCGATGACAAAGGATCTGGAATTAAAAGTTTAATTATAATTGAATTATTTAAACTATATTGTAAAAGATATCACAAGCATTCTTCTTGCCTTATAGTAGAAGAACCTGAAGTATTTTTGCATCCACAAGCTAGAAGTGTTTTATCAAAAAAAATAGACCAGTTTCTAGACGGAAATAATAATCAAACAATTATAACAACACACTCTGAACAATTTTTATCAAACTTTGATATTAAGCAATTAACTTTTATTACAAAGAAAAAATAATAAAAATGAAAAGTATAAAATATTAGAGACTGATTTTAATGAAAAAGACTTTCAAAAAATTAATATAATTACTAAAACAGAAAATGCAGAAATGTATTTTGCTGATACAGTAATTTTAGTTGAGGGTGGAGAAAAATATATTTTAAAGGAATTATTTAAGCTATATAAAAACGACTTATTTTTAGATTATAATAATGTTTCTGTTATAAAAATTGGAGGCAAGAATTTTTTAATATTTATAAAAGAATGTTAGAAAAATTAGGCAAAAAAGTATTTATAATTGCTGATTATGATAACTTTAAAAATGAAGTTAATGATTTTTTACCAGATAATTTACAAAATTTACTTAATGAAATTAAAGGAAGAAACTCAGGATTAAAAAAATATGCTGAATTAACCGGTCAAGATAAAATAGATATAGATAGTATATTTGAATACTTAAAACAAAATCAAATCTTTGTATTACATAATGGTGAACTAGAAGATTATTACAATACTCAGAAAATAGAAACTATAAAACAAGAAAATAATATAAGTGGCAAAGAAGTAGCTGCACATTATATATCCACAATTTTAAACAAAAATAATATTGATGAATTATTAAATATTGACAATGATTTTAAAGAATATGTTCAATTAATTATAAATAATTTATCTAAAAATCAAGATATTGATATTAACAATGGAAACAATAATTTAGGAAAAATGGGAAATGACTTGCAATAATTTCAAAAATTGCTATAATTTATTTAGTTGATTTAATCAATGCAACTTTGGGAGTATAATTTTTCGAATATAAGTAAAGTTATCGCTCCATTTTTCTTGGCTAAAAGCTTGAACTGAACTTACAAATGTTAGAAATGATATGTTTTTTGCGTCTACAATAGCTATCTGAAATAATTTTAAGTCGTTTAATGACTTTGTTTTAAAAATAAAAAATTAAATTAAAAAATTCCTCTCCGGCTGCGCCCGAAAGAAATTTGGTACTTAGAAATAGTCA
This sequence comes from Clostridia bacterium, assembly GCA_017634155.1. Classification (GTDB taxonomy): domain Bacteria; phylum Bacillota; class Clostridia; order Oscillospirales; family Acutalibacteraceae; genus Improbicoccus. Next base: position 8,634 of record JAGBNX010000064.1, read on the forward strand.
AAAATCATATTTTAATTTATATTCAGATTTTTCAACATTATCAGGAATTTTCTCACTTACTTTATGATTATTACTCATCATCGTTCATATTTTTATTTTCTGACTTTTTTACAAAATTATCCTGCTTTTCGTTATTATCTAGATTTTTATTTGTACTGCCCGAATTTTCTTTTGGTTTATTATTAATATTTAAAAGAACACCGTTTTTTAACACGCCACTTATAAAGCATTTGCCTTTTTCGTTATTAAACCCTACTTTCAGAACAATATCTTTTCTTTCGTCTTCAGGTATGCTACCCATTGATAGTTCGATAAGAGACAAATACGGTATCAGCGTATCGAATAAATTTCCAGCTTCTCGACCGCCTTTATGAGTTTCTTTTAAATAAATACCTATTTGTGCTGCAACTTCAACTGGAACTTCAAGTTTTATTCCCGAATCTTCATAAATATTATTCCATGATTCTATAGAATCATAAAAAATAGAATATAATGCCGAAGCAGAAAGTGGCTGAAACTCCAGCAAAACAAGTCTATTCAAGAAAGATTTATCAAATTTACATCTGATGTAACCGTATGATTCTTCTTCAGGAGCTAATAATTCCGGATTTGGTGCGTTATAAATACTGCTTGGCGAAGCATTAGTTGTAAAAAGAAATACATAATTAGACATCTCATAAGTTATGCCATCCAAATCTATTTTGCCATGCTCGATTATGTTTCTAAATCCTTCAGCTAGGCTTGAATTATAAATTTTGTCAAATTCGTCGAATATAATAACGCCTCCGTCAGGATTTGCTTGTATATAAGCTTTAAACGGGTTATTAGCTATGGCAGCGCCTTTTTGAGCCATTCTTTTTTCAGAAAGCAACTGCGACCATATGGGCTCTTTGGAACTTGAGTCAATCGCTGCGCTAGATAGTCTGTAAACAGATTTACAATTTTTGTTTATCGTACCGTCATTATTAAAGCCATCAGCGACTAAAGTATGTGCAAATACAGTCGCCAAAAGAGTCTTGCCACACCCCGATGGGCCAGACATCAAAATTCCGATATTATTAGCGCCGTGAACATACTTGCCAGTTTCCATAGCTATTTTTTTGCTTACATAAACAGTGCCTAATTCTTTAAGAATCTCTATTTGTTTTTCTGTGCCAATAACACGAGACGAAACTATATCAAAAAATGAATCCCTCGCAGGACTTATAAAGGTCAGAGGCGATAAACCGCGTCTAAAATAGCAAATACTTCCACCTTCTAAATTTATCACACCTACTTTTACATTTCTTGACATTATCGAGACGTCTGAGAGTAATCCCCCGATTGCTTTTATAATTTTAGAAATATAAAAAAAATCTTTCAAATCTGCCGAAGTTTTAACTCCCGAATTACAAAATAAAACCGAAGACAATCCAGCTATAATTTTAACAACTTTTTTATTTCTCATATTAAAAACACCTCACATAATAATAAAACAAAAAATAACAACTTCCGAACACCCAAGACGAATCTAAAACATTCGCGAAAAACTTTCAGTTACTGATTATACTCGAAAATTCAAAAAATACAAATTCCGGATAAATAACGGTATTGCAAAAATGAATGGGTATAAAATATTGAGAAAATAAAATATGGATGAAAATTGGAAGACGGAAAGATATGTCCAAAATGTCATGTAAGAGAACGTATAAGAAAATACAATAGTGAAAAGTAATTATTTAAAAATAATCAAAGATATCTGTACAAGAGATGTAAGTATAATTTTACAAGGGATACTTGTTGGAAATATTCAGATGAAATTAGACAAAAAGCTGTGAGACTTTATCTTAAGTAAATGATTTCAGAAGAATAGAAAGACTTATTCACGTAAGTCAAGCGAGTGACCGAAGTTCTGAAAGTTTCTAGAAACTTTGTAAAAATATTTCGCGTATTGATACTAAATTTTACACTACTGACAAGTTTTCAGCTTACGACATTATTTCAAATAACAAGCATCTGACTGGTAAATCTAATATTTGTACTATTGAACGTATGAATCGTCTTCTTCGTCATTATCTTGCTCGTTTTGCTCGTAAAACTTATTGTTGACCCAAAAGTTTAAACATGATTGACAATTCTGTTATCTTATTTTTGCATCTCAAATCTGTCGCTTCTCTCCATTTTGAGCAATACCCGGAGATAGCTGTATCTATTGTTTAAGCTTTTTAATAAACTCATCAGCTTTTTTGAGAAATTTTTTCAAATTTTCATATTTGAAAGAATTTGTGGCTTCGTTAAAATTCATAAGTTTCGCATCTTGCAGTTCTTCTTTCTGAAAAGTTATTGATTGATTTTTATACTCTGCAATAAAAAGCACCAAATTTTTTATTGTATCTTTTTCGTCCGGAACTTTGTACTCACCCGTAACTCTGAAGCCTTTTATTATTTTAACATCTAAGTTAGTTTCTTCTTTTATTTCTCTAATAGCCGTTTGTTCCTCTGATTCATTCGGTTCGTTATGACCTTTTGGGAAGCCCCAAACGCCTTTTTTTGATTTTACGATAACATAAAGTATTTCATTGTCTTTTTTTGTAAAAACAACTGCGCCGCAAACTTTTACATATTTCATATTTTTTAAAACCTCCAAGTTTGATATTATTCTCTCCCAATAAGGTTATAAGTATTCATAAAAAATAAAAAAGTTAAAAATGTCAAACTTTTTGGCAGGCATTGCAAAACCAGATAGATTTATCAAAAATACTGGAAAATACTAAGTAACAAGACTCCGAAAATCAAGCAGTTAATAACTTTGCTTTTTTTATTTTTGAATAATGAATTTGTAACTTATATGGACTTTTAGCAATGCCCAGATTCTAGAATAGCTTGACAAAAATTTGTTTCGCGTATAGAATCCAGAGATGCTGAATTTAGGAGGTTTTTAATGTCAGGTAGTTTTATGCCAAAAAGCTCGAATGTTTCGAGAGAAAGATATGTTGTTGATGCTTCAGGGTTGCCTTTGGGCAGAGTTGCAGCACAAGTAGCTTCTATCTTAAGGGGTAAAGAAAAGCCGATTTTCGTTTCTCATGTTGACTGTGGCGATTTTGTTACTGTAATAAATTGCGATAAAGTAATTTTGACCGGTAGAAAGCTTGAAAATAAAAAAAGATATAAATATACTGGCTATATAGGCCATTTGAAGACTATAAATTATTCGGATATTATGAGTAAAAATCCGTGTAAAGTATTTGAGTGGGCAATTCGCGGGATGCTTCCTTCGAATGCTTTGGGTAGAAAGCAAATAAGACGCCTTAATTTATGTGTTGGTTCGGAATTTAAAAATTCTGAAAAGTTTAAGTCTTGGAGTAAATTTAGAAAGGTAAGGGTAGCATGAAATATTTAGATAACGCGTGTTGTAGGGGTACCGGCAGGAGAAAAAAATCCGTTGCAAGAGTTAGAATGTTTGTTGGTCACGGCAGTATAAAAATTAATAATTTAGAACTCAATGAGTATATTAAGTCAAGAACTTTGCAAATGGTGGTCAAGCAGCCATTGGAGCTTTTCGATATTTTGCAAAAATTCGATATTGTTTGCAACGTGTCAGGAGGCGGCTTGACTGGTCAGGCAGGGGCTATTCGCCATGGTATTGCACGTGCTCTTAATGCTCTGGACGAAGCTAAATATCATCATGATTTGAAGACTCACGGCTATTTGACTAGAGATTCGCGCATGAAAGAACGTAAAAAATATGGCTTGAAAGCTGCTCGTAAGCGTCCGCAATTTTCTAAGCGTTAACAGTGAGGGCTTGTTTGTGGCATATATTTACAAAGTTACTATAGTTGAAAAACAAACTGTTACAGAGCTTCCGCCGGGTATGAGATTGCTTGTGCGCCGGGTATGTAATTCGGTTCTCGTGCGTGAGAATTTTAATTATTCTGCAGACGTAAGCGTTGTTTTCGTAGATAATGATTATATTCAGAGTTTGAATAAGCAATACAGGGGCAAAGATGCGCCGACGGATATGCTTTCGTTCCCTGCAACTAAAGACGGCGATTATGAAATTAATCCTGAAACAGGTGCAAAAATTTTGGGCGATATTATTTTATCTATTGAAAAAGCTCTTGAAGAGGCGAAAATTTATTTTTTGCCTGTTCAGGATATAATCATGCGTTGGACGGCACATAGTTTAATGCATTTGTTAGGCTATGATCATGAAAAACGTGATATAGATTATGCAAAAATGCAACGAGTTTGTGATGATATTATAAACGAAGTTAGCATTCCGGATGCTTTTTGTGATTTCAAGTCTTATAAATCTGAGCGATAATAAAAGTATTAATAATAATAAAAATAACGAAAAAGAAATTTTGGAATTTGTTATAGATTCGTATGATAAAATTATGCGAATCGATTCTTGTATTTCGAAAAAATTTTCGTTTTTGAGTCGTTCTTTTGTTGTAAAGATGCTAAATTCTGGAAATATTTTAGTAAATAATAATCATGTAAAAAAAGATTATATGCCCAAAATCGGAGATAAAATTTTTATTAATATTAAAATAATTCAGGAAAATAATTTAAATTTTGAAAATCCCAAGTCAGTTAATATTCCGATAGAAATAATTTTCGAAGACGAGTTTTTAATAGTAGTAAACAAGCCCAAAGGAATGGTCGTGCATCCCGCGCCGGGGCATTATGACGACACGCTGGTTAACGCTTTGCTTTATCGCGAATCAAGACTTTCGAATATAAACGGAAATTTTCGTCCCGGAATTGTTCATAGACTAGATAAAGATACCAGTGGGCTTTTGCTTGTGGCAAAAAATAATTTTGTGCACGAAAATTTAGCAAATCAGATAAAAAATAAAACTGCCAAGAGAGAATATTTGGGTATAATTCACGGCAGTTTTAAATTTTTGTCTGGAATAATTAATCTGCCAATAGGCAGAGATAAAAAAAATAGAAAAAAAATGGCAGTTACAGATTTAAATTCTCGCAGCGCTGTGACGCATTATAAAATTTTAAAAATTTTTAATAAATATTCTTTTGTCAAATTTTTTCTCGAAACTGGTCGAACACATCAAATCAGAGTACATTCGTCTTATATGGGACATCCGTTGGCGGGAGATTTAATTTATGGTGCAAAAAACGACCCAGAATTTTTAAACGGTCAGTGCTTACACGCGGCAAGAATAGAATTTGAGCATCCTGTAACTCATAAAAGTATGGAATTTTTGTCAGATTTACCAGAATATTTTCGAAAATTTTTGTATTTTATATCCAAAAATTAGTTATGAACGATTGACAATTTTGATCAAAAATAATATACTGTCTACGTGATATATTACAGTATTATTTTTGTTAGTAATAAATATTAGATTTTGATTTTATTTAAATCGAGGTGAATATTTTGAGTAAGAAAAAATTTAAAAATAAATTTATTTATAATAATAGAGAACTTAGCTGGCTTTCGTTTAATTCGAGAATTTTGGAAGAAGCTAATGATTGCAGTCATCCGATTATGGAATGTGCAAAATTTTTAGGAATTTCAGCTTCGAATTTAGACGAGTTTTTTATGGTCAGAGTTTCGGGATTAATAAAAAGAATCGTGAAAAATTTTCACAAAAAAGATATTTATGGCATGAAAGCAAAGAAAATTTTCAAAAAATTAAGAAAAAAAATGCATAAGTTTTATAAAAAGCAATACAAGTGCTATAACGGATTTTTGATTCCGAAATTAAAAAAAGCTGGTATTAAATTCTTGTCTATGAACGAAATCGATGATTCTCAGCGAATTTTTCTAAAAGATTATTTTAAAAATATTATTTATCCGGTTTTAACTCCGCTTGCTATAGATTCTGGCAGACCGTTTCCGTTTTTGGTCGGCAAAAATTTAAATATAGCAGTAGAACTCGCCGATGAACGAAATCATATACTTTTTGGTATAGTTTCGATTCCGAGTGTACTTAAAAGATATATTAAACTGCCTGGCGACGGTAATTTTTACGTATTGCTCGAAGAGCTTATCGAAAGCGAGATTCAAAATATTTTTGAGATTTACGAAGTACGTTCTGTAAGAATTTTCAGAATAACGCGAAATTCTGATTTGGAAATTAACGAAGATACTGAAAATTTGCTCCAAGAAGTCAAACGTACGATAAAAAAGCGCAAGCGCGGCGACGTTGTAAGACTCGAAATTTCTGATTACGGCGATAAAAAAATTAAAAAATTTTTGATAAAAAATCTTAAAATTAAATTATATGACGTGTATGAAGCTTTTGGACCGATTGATTTAAGTTTTCTGTCAAAATTTTACAGAGAATCTTGGAATAATTCTTTAAAATTTGCCAAACAGGATTCTGTTTCTGTATTCAAAAATTTACCAGACGGTAAAATTTTTGATATAATCCGAAAAAAAGATGTTTTAGTCTGTCATCCGTTTGAAAGTTTTGACGCAGTTATAGAATTTGTTAAACAAGCGGCCATAGACCCGAACGTTATTGCAATTAAACAGACTTTATACAGAGTCTCAGGCAATTCGCCGATTATAGATTATTTGATTCAAGCAGTCGAAAACGGCAAACAAGTAACGACTTTTGTCGAACTTAAAGCAAGATTTGACGAAGAAAATAATATAATCTGGGCGCAAAAACTCGAAAAAAGTGGCTGCCATGTTATTCACGGAATTCCTGGTTATAAAATTCATTGCAAAGCAATTATGATAATCAGAAAAGAAAGCAATAATATTCGCAGGTACGTGCATTTGGGGACCGGGAATTATAACGATATTACGGCTAAATATTATACTGATATCGGGCTTTTTACGAGTAATAAAAAAATCAGCGAAGATACAGCAAATTTATTTAATTTTTTAACAGGATATTCAGAAAATAAAGATTACAAAAAGTTAATTGTTTCGCCCCACGGGACTCGAAAGTCTATTTTGGAACTTATTGATAACGAAATTAAAAATGCCAACAAAAATATTAAAGCCAGAATTATTTTTAAAATTAATGCGCTTATAGACAAAGAAATAATAGATAAATTATACGAAGCTTCGTGTTCTGGAGTAAAAATCGAATTAATAGTACGAGGCATTTGCGGCTTGATTCCCGGAATTAAAAATCTAAGCAAGAATATAAAAGTCAGGAGCATTGTAGGCAGACTTTTGGAACACAGCAGAATTTTTTATTTTGAAAATGCTGAAAATAATAAAATTTATGTTGGCAGCGCAGATATGATGAAGCGAAATCTCGATAAACGCGTAGAAGCGCTTTTCCCGATCGAAGACCCGGATATAAAATCAAGAATAATAAATATGCTGAATATAATGCTCGAAGATAACACTAATGCACGCGAAATGAACAATAAAGGCGAATTTAAAAGAATTATTCCTGGCAAAAATGCCAAATTAATTAATTCACAGGCAGAATTTTTTGATCTGGCAAGAAAATATTATAAATAAAATTCTGCTCCGGCATAGTCGTAAATATCTGTTTATTTTGTAAGTTTTAATTTAAAAAAACGAATTTTTTTATAAAAGCATCGATTTTTGCTTGACAAAATATTTTTAGTGTTGTACAGTGGTCGAGGGCACACATTTGGCTAGAAGTGCGCTTTACAAATAAGAAAGGGTTGATATTTATGGCAAAATTTGATAGAAAGAAAATTGCAGCTGCGTTGGCGTTTGCAGCACTTTTTTGTAATAAGACTTCAGCAATGAACACTAATAAAAATGGGGTGAAAAACTCTCAAACCCTTGGGGCAGTAGGGGGGCGGTTTCTAGTGCTAATCCAAAAACGCTTACAAGATCTAAAAGTATGCCTAATTTAACGCGTAAAATAGGCATTGGGGTTGGTTCTATTTTCGGTCTTGTTGGTCTCGCTAACGAGGGTGCCGGATTTTTACAAATGCTGATGCTTTGTATAAGGGAAAATTTTCAATTGCAAATGGCGTAAAGTATCTTTTAGCTCCAACACTTGAACAAAGAAAAGCCTTATTTAAAAAAATATCTAGTGTTTTTGATAGTCCAGAAAGTTATGAAGTAAAAGGAGAATGTGATAAAAAGTATGTTGGTAAAATTTGGGATGGCTTTAAGGATATAATGGATCCTGATAATAAACAAGAATTGGTTAGTAAGGCGAACAAAGAATCAGGATGGACTGCTACCATTGCCAATGGTATTGTTTTTGGATGTGAAAAGTTGAGAGTGGCGATTAAATATGGTACCGATAGTGTTGTTGTGGAGGCGCATTACGATGAAAAGGCAAAATATGTTTTTACTGTGAATGAAGATGGGAGTTTGACACTTGAGTATGATGCTTTTGAGGGGAGTGTTAAGAAAAAGGGTATAGGTAAGATTACGACGACTAAAGATAAAAAAACAAAATGATATTTTCGAGGCATTGCCAAAATGGGAATTGCTGAAAAAGGATATTTTCTCCGGTACCGTCGAGAAGATATTGTTCATCAAGAAATAAAGTATCGAATTTATTAGTAATCATAAGAAATAAGTACACATAAACTAACTTAATTTTAGTAATTTTACGATTTTAGCTTCATTCCTTGCAACATTATTTTTGTACAAAATGCCTTTTGTTACAATTCTATCAGGTGTACTTATTGCGTACAATTTTGTTTCAGCTCGCTATCTTGATTTTTATTTTTATTTTCTAGTTGAAAATCGACTGGCACTTACAACTTTCCCCCCCATCTCCCCCATGCGAAAAAATTTTTATTCAAAATATTTATTTGAAATTTTATTATATTATAATAAATTTCGCGTTTTTTTTGTTTTAAATTTTATTCTACCAATTAGAAAAAAACTTTTTTATTTTATCTATAAAAGACTTTTTTTTCTGATAATTTTTCGGACCAGAAATAGACTCAAATTTTTTTAGTAAATTTCTTTGCTCATCGTCAATATATCTGGGAATCTCGATTATAACTTTTACAAGTTGGTCGCCTCTGCTGCCGCGACCATTAATAAACGGGATTCCTTTGTTTTTTAATCTAAAAATATCACCGGGTTGAGTTCCTTCAGGAATATGATATTCGGCTTTGCCATCCAAAGTCGGTACTGTAACGTTGCTGCCGAGTGCGGCTTGAATAAAAGTTATCGGAATTTCGCAATAAACATCGTTATTTTTTCTTGAAAAAATCGGATGAGAACTTACAGCTACTTCAACGTGTAAATCACCATATGGACCACCGTTTGTGCCGGCATTGCCTTTGCTTCGAATATTCAAAGTCTGGCCGTTGTCTATACCTGCTGGGATATCAATTTCTAGATTTTCGGAATTTCTAACAAGCCCTTGGCCATTACAGACATTACATGGATTCTCTATAACTTGACCGGTTCCGTTACAAGCATTGCAAACTTGAGAAGTCTGTATAGTACCAAACGGAGTTCTCTGCCCCATTACTATATGGCCAGTTCCACCACAAGTACGGCATTTAGATTTCGAAGTTCCGTTTTTCGCGCCCGTACCAGAACACGCATTGCATTTTATAATTCTCTGATATCTGATATTTTTTTTGCAACCAAAAGCAGCTTCTTCAAAACTTAGCGAAATCGCAATCCCAATATCCGAGCCTTTTCTGGCTACGTTTCGAGCTCTAGAACTCGAGCCGCCGAAGCCTCCAAAAAAACTACCAAAAATATCGCCTAAATCAAAATCAGTATCAAATCCGTTGAATCCGCCACCGAAGCCTCCAAATCCGCCTCCAGAAGAACCAAAATTCTGTTCAGTACTGCCAAACTGGTCGTACTGAGCTCTTTTCTGCTTATCAGAAAGAATTTCATAAGCTCTATTTACGTTTTTTAATTTTTCTTCGGCAGATTTGTCGCCTTTATTTAAATCCGGATGATATTTTTTAGCTAATTTTCTGTATGCTTTTTTTATTTCGTCATCTGTGGCATTTCTAGAAACACCTAAAATCGAATACAAATCTTCTGACATTAATTATCCTCCTGAAATTCATCAAATTTTGTTTCCGGAATTTCTCCTTTTTGTCTTATAATAAATCTAATCGGAGTGCCTTCAAACCCAAAAGATTCGCGAAGTCTATTTTCGATATGGCGCTGATAAGAAAAATGAAAAAGACGTGATTTATTAACAAAAAACACAAAAGTCGGAGGGCGAATTCCGGTTTGAGTCATATAGTAAATTCTTAACTGCTTGCCTTTTATACTTGGCGGCGGCGTATTTACAATTATATTCTTGAGAAACGAATTTAATATTCCGGTTGAAATTCTTTTAGAAAATTCTTCGTAAGTTTTATTTATAATCAAAAAAATTTTTTCAAAATTTCTGCCTGTTTTGGCCGAAATATATAGAACAGGAGCATATGACAAAAATTTAAAAAATTTTTTTATTTTATCTTGAATTTTTAAAATATTTTGAGAATTTGATTCAAGTTTATCCCATTTATTAACTAAAATTACACATGCTTTATTATATTTTTTTGAAATACCTGCAATTTTAGAATCTTGCGCCGTAATTTCTTCAGAAGCATCGATAATTACAAGACATATATCACTACGTTCGACAGAATCTAAAGCCCTAAAAACACTATATTTTTCAATATCAGAATTAATACTGTGATTTCGTCTGATTCCCGCAGTATCGATTATTAAATAATTTTTATTATTATTTTCTAAAAAAGTATCAATAGAATCTCTTGTCGTACCGGAAAAATCTGCAACTATCGACCTTTCTTGATTACAAATTCTATTAACTATCGATGATTTTCCCACATTAGGCCTGCCTAAAACCGAAATCTTAATACAATCTGGCATCCCAGTTTGATCTCTCACAGGAATTCTTTCACAGATTAAATCAAGTAAGTCTCCAGTGCCGTGCCCGTGAACAGACGAAACAGGAATTATATCTGAAAATCCTAGTGAATAAAATTCAGAGACCGATAAATTATCATCTGGTTTATCGACTTTGTTTACACAAACTATTACTGATTTTTTATTTTTTCTAAGCATAAATGCAATATTTTTATCGAGTTCCAGCAAACCTGACTTAGAATCTACGACAAACAAAACAACATCGGCAGATTCTACAGCAAAATTCACTTGTTTCTCAATCAAAAATTTAACAAAATCATCAGAATTAAATTCCAAACCGCCGGTGTCAATTAAATTAAATTTTCTGTTATTCCATTCGAATTCACCGAAAACTCTGTCACGCGTCACACCGCACGAATCATGTACTATCGAAATTCGTTTGCCTATAATTTTATTAAATAAAGTCGATTTACCCACGTTCGCCCTGCCGACAATTACCACAGTCGGAAACAAACTAAAATTAACTTTTTCCCCCATTTTTTTCAAATTACTATGCTTCTTTTTTTATTACAACTTGCCTTCCGCGGTAGTACCCACAATGAGTACAAACTCTGTGAAATACATGATACATCCCGCAGTGATCACAAACCCTAAGCACTGGTTCTTTTAATTTCCAAACACTCGACCTGCGTTTGTCTCTTCTTGATTTAGACGTTTTTCTTTTAGGTACAATAGCCATACTTTATTCCTCACTTTCGTTTTAATAACACACCAGATACTTTCGAATAATAATCAAAAAAAAAAAAATGTCAATATAATTATGTCAGGCATTGCAAAAAATTTAAATAATATCCCAGGGAGGACACCAAAGATTATATTAGACTTCTTTCGAAACTAAAAAATTAAACTTGAGACACTCTCTCCGGCGGCGCCGGCGAGAATATCTGTTACCAGTTTCGAAAAAAGTCTATTTATTTATTATATATATATTTATATTTTGCACAATCTAATTTTAAGTATAATTTAAATAAAAACTTGACAAGATGAACATAGAATTATATAATAATATCATATTATTTGTAAAATCAGTACAAAAAGGTTGTGATATTTATGAATAAAAAATTATTAAACAATAATGAGTTTAAGAAAATTTCAGGTGGCTGGAAAAGCATCAATAAAGGTATCGAACTTACTACATCTGGAATCGAATGCGCTGCTGGCCTTGCAGTTTTGGGTTTCTCTGCTTACTCTTTAATCACGGGAAAAGACGAACCTAAAAAAACTTCAACTTGGATTAATCTTGATGGTTTAGGCAAAGCTATTACTGCAGTCACAATGTCTGGTGCAGCATTTTGTGCAATTGACGGTGCTCGAAGATTTATTAGCCAAGCTAAAAATTTATATTAAATATTTATTTTTTTGAAATATAAAATTAAATATAAAATATAAATTAAAAAAGGATGTGATTTTTATGAGCAAAAAAAACTTAAACGACAACGAAATTCAAAAAATTTCGGCAGGTAACGGCTGGAAAAAATTTAATCGCGCTCTTGATTATACAAGCGCCGGCATAGAAGCAGTAGCAGGTATTGCTACATATCTGGTATTATCTGCAGAAGACAGAAAAGACGCACATGACAACGGACATGGCTTTTTTGGAGGAGTTGCGCGCAGTGTAAAAAATAATCCATCATGTTTGTTACCGCTTATGATGACCGTACATGGTGTATGGAGAATTGCCAGCCGTGCATGCGATTTTTATGACGACGAAAATAAAAATAATAATAATTAAGCATTACTAAAATTAATAAAAAAATATTATGAACAAAAAAGCTCTTTCTAGAAGTGCTAGAGGGGGATACTTGGTTCTTCTTAATTTTTATCTTGTTATTTCAAAAAACCGAATTTTTTCTGGATTAAGCTTATCTTCGTTGCATTCTTTTAATAATCATACTTAATAACATAATCATTAAACCGAACCCGCTTATTCCAAACGAAATATTTGATAAGTCCGTCATTCCCATTTTGCCCAAAAAGACTGCGATAAATGTAAAAAAAACATCGATTAATAAAGCTATGTCTTCAATTATTTCTGCTGTGCATCCCTTTTTTTCTGTCTCTTGCATGCAACTCACCTCCATTAAAATAACGATGTGGTGCATTATAATTCGAAAACAAAAAATTTCAAAATTTTTAGTTATGTAAATTATAAAAAACAAAATAATTGAAAATTAATTAAATTATTGCCAAAATGAACAGAAGTTAATAAATTCATAGAATATTATTTTCATTTATAATATAGCAATACAAGAGAGCTAAACCAATTTCTCCGGCGTCGCCAGAGGAGACCGATATAATTAGTTTATGTCGCTATAATACATGAAAATAATTTCCCATGAATCTATTGCTTCTATAAATTTTTAGCAACGTCAATAAGTATTTTTACTTGACTTTTGGAAATATATTTTGTACCATGTGTTGCGCAATGGGGGATGTTTGTGTTCTGTGGTGCGCTGTAAGCAGCGGCGATGTAACATGAAACATGTCAGGTGGGAAACCAAGCAGCATTAAGTGTGATTATCGGGTGTTGATTTTATAGCGTACCGCAGAACACAAATTGTCTTATATAAAATAAAAAACACGATAAAATAATATATTTTTATTTTTTAAGCATATTTAGTACATAATATATTTGTTGTAAGTGCCATGCGAAAATTAAAACTTTAAATTTATTTACGAAAGAATTTTCCTACAAAATAATTTAGTCAAAACAACAGATTGGATTTTTTAGATTAAGACTGTAAAAACTATTAACCTAAATTTTACTTTTTAGTCTACTTTTTAATTTCAATCTTGATCCGTCGCAACAATCATTGGTATTTTAACATTTAAATTTTTAACTTTATCAACTTTTATATCAATATCAACTGTCAAGTCTTTGAACCCTTTTACCAACGTTTTTGCTTGTTCCTTGGCCTTTTCTTTGTCTTCTTCCTCATTTGAAAAATTTTCGCTAAATAAAACAATATTTCCAATACAATAATCTTTTATTATGGATTTTATATTATTATTTAATTCAACAACGTTAACAAAATTATCATTATTATCATTATCTTCACCATCTTTGGCCCAACGTCTAAACCTCATCATAAGCATTTGACCTAATTTTTGCCTTGTAGACATTTGGGATACTATTTTTTCTTGCGACATCCTTTCATCTATACTTGTATTACTTTCCATAGCATTTAAACTATTATTCATGACTAAACAAAACAAAAAAAACAAAGAAAAAAGATTTTTTATACCATGCATTACAAACACTCCAAATATTATTCTGTAAACTATAAGTCAGACAAAAAACACACTTATCAATAACTGTTACTGATTATAAATCGGAATTTTGAAAAAAGCTAATACATTTTAGAAAAAGGCATTGCTAAAAAAGATAGATATTTTCTCCGGCAACGCCGGAGAAAGTGATTTGGTTCTTTTACTACATTTATTTATACATGAAGATAATGTTCTATGAACTTTCATCACTTCTATTCATTTTGGCAATACCTAGAAAAAGGCATTGCTAAAAAAGCTTGAAAAAAATCTGATATTTAAAAATCATGAACACAAATGCAAAATCGTAGAATGATCACGTCCTCCAAAGAACTTGCCAATTTCTGAAAGCGACAAACTAGTAGAACTCCGAACTTTTTTAACTGCAATTTTTCGTGCCTGAGAAATTTTTGCAGTACGCCTTTGCGAAACTATGTCAGAATAAGAAACGCCGCTTTCTTGTGCAACGTCGTTTATAATTTTTGAAACTAAAGCATGAACAGAATCAGATTCGTCTAAAATATCACGTACTGATTCGCTGGCTATTATATCCGAAACTGACTCGCCGCTAAGTAAACTACGAGCTTTAATGCGCTTAACTGCGCCTTCAAGCTGGCGAATATTAGACTGTAATTTATTTGCCATCATAGAACATACATGGTCAGAAATCTTAACGCCTAACTCGTCTGCTTTGCTTTTAATAATTGCAATTCTAGTTTCAAAATCCGGCGGCTGAATATCTGCCATAAGACCCCATTCAAAACGAGTTTTAAGGCGGTCTTCAAGCGTCTTAATTTCTTTTGGAGGTCTATCAGAAGTCAAAACTATCTGCTTTTTTTCTTCATAGAGAGCATTAAAAGTATGAAAAAATTCTTCTTGGGTCGAAGTCTTACCAGCAATAAACTGAATGTCATCAACAAGTAATAAATCCGAACGCCTATATTTCATGTGAAAATCAACAGTCCCACCGCACTTAATAGAATCAATAAGTTCGTTTGTAAAATCATCGCCTTTAATATAAACCGAAGTAATTTCAGGCCGAGTTTTTGCTAAATAATTTCTAATCGCATACAAAAGATGAGTTTTTCCAAGACCAGAACTGCCGTAAATAAAAAGCGGATTATAATTTTCTGCCGGGCACGAAGCTACTGCTAAAGCTGCTGCGTGAGCAAATTTATTTGAAGGCCCGACGACAAAATTATCAAAACAAAAAGCCTCTGAAAAATTCTTAGAATTTTCTTTTTTGGCATTTTCCTGAACGCAAGAAATTTCAACCAAGAATTCTATGCCGAAAATTTGCTCAAAAGCTTCTTCGAGCAACGACTTGTAGCAACTTTCAATCGTTTTTCTATAAAAGCTATTCGGAACAACTAACGTAATTTTTTTTTTATCAAGATTAAATTCCGAGGGAGTAATTTTAGTAAGCCAAGTCTCAAACGCAATATTTGTAATTTTATTGCGACAAATATCCAAAACAAGCTCCCAAGTTTGCTCAAAAGATTCCATTATGCACCACCGAATACTATTTTTTTTAACATACAGTATTTCATCATAAATTTCAAGCAAATTTTGGTCATGGCATAAGATAATTCGTAGAAGAATTACCCAGAAAATCAATCAACTAATACTATTACGTTTCTTACCAACCAAAGTCGATTTTTTTGGGTATGTAAAATTAAATTTTTTGTGTTTTTCAACTATTTTAGCAAGTAACCAAACGTCTACTTTATTAAATTTTATAAATATTTTATCCCATCAGGGATTTTAATTTTATTATCATTACATAATTTTATAAAATTTTCTTGCCCTGTTTTTACGCCAGAAATAAGCATATCAATATCGCAAGCATAAAAAATTTTCGGATTATCCAACACGACAGGTAAAAAGCCATTGTCTATTAATAATTTATTTAAGAGCCAACATGTATTGGTTCTTGTGTTACCGTCTCTAAATGTATGAGTCTGTATCAATGCTTGGCAAGTTCTTACTATTAATTCAACTATTTTTTCGTTTTTGCTTCCCGGTCTTGTTCCAACTGGTATTTTCCAATATTCCGGTCTGTTTGGGCTTTTAAAAAAATACGGATATGCATATTTCAAAACCTCTTGAACACTTTTTAAATCTTCTGACTCTTTACCAAGCATGTCATAATTCTTGTTATTAATAACTTTGTCATTTAAAAAAATCTTTAATTTTTCAAAATTATTAATATAATTTTCTTCATCATATTTTATTCTCCCACATGCTATATCCATTAATAAACTAGTATCATTACCCCCGAGTTTTTTAAGTAAGTCGTCACTGCACTTCGCGGTCATATTCCATACAACATAATGATCAATTTTTTGTTGTAAATTACTTAAAAACAAATTTACATCTTCTTGAGAATATTCAACACCTATTTGAAACTCATTAGAATTAGATAGATTTACTTTATTTAATTCTTTTTTGTACTCATTAAACGTAGCTTGAACATATTTTGATAAATTTCCAGCGCTTTCACTTTCGCCGTATTTTCGCCACGGGCAAAAAATAATCATATCTTTTATTTTATTTTTTCGGCAATTTAAACAACTTATGGTATTATCAAGAGCCCATGCTATTTCTTCCTTCGCAAAAAAGCCCATAGCATCAGATTTTTCAAACGGAAGCCCATTCTTTAGTTTCATGGCATGTTCGAGTATTCCTCTCCTTGAGCCGGAATTGTCATTGATACCAAAATAAAACGCCGTTTTTATACCCTTGTGACCTAAATCCCAATTTTCAGCATTATCATGAAAACCAACATATATATTCAAATCTATTTCGTTTTCAAAATTATTCAATAAATATTTCCAACAGTCTAACATATTTCCTGAAATTTTTTTGACAATATTATTTGGCAAATTTTCTAACCAAGTTTTATATTCAACGTCTTTTGCACTTAAATTTCGTTTAGATTCATAATTTTTTTGCAAATCGACTATCTCAGGAACTTCTTTTTTAGGTAAATCGTCTAATCTTGGGCTGCTCGTCAAATAAGAAACTACTTTATGTGTGCCAAAAAGTGCTAAAATACCTGCTAGAGCAATTCCGCTGCCAATACCTACTTTTTTCCAATTAATTTTTTTTAATAAATTATTATCAGCATCATCAGCTAATTTGATCGCGCATGTGTTTTCAATTTCGGTAGCTGCATAAGAGTTTTGACTAATTTTTGATACGCCACACATTGAAAGTAACGCCAAAGCCAAGATTTTTCGAAATTTTTTGTTCATAATTATTCCCCCTGAATTAATCTCTATTATATAACTAATTAATAAATATATACTACACGCAATTCCATTTTATCATACCGTAAAGTTAGTGTCAAAAGATTACTTCATGTTAGTCATGTGTCCGTAATCAATTAGGTAAAGCAGGCTACAGATAAAATACAAAAAAGTAAAAAATTTAAGCAAAGAAAATGAAAGTTTTATAACTTGACGAATTTGTATACATTTAAAAAAATATAATTTTGGGCGGCTGTAAACCGAATTACTAAAAAACTCGTTGGCTTTTTTGCGAGCGGTCAAAATTATGAAAGTTTCGAAAGACTTTGTGAAAATATTTCGCATATTGACGTTAAATTTTACGCTACTGGCAAGTTTTCAGTATATACATATAATATTATTTACACTCTCTTACACTGTTGAGTGTATGGATCGTATTCTTCGTTATTAACTTTCTAGTTTTGCTCGTAAAATTTATTGTTGGTCTAAAAGTTTAAATATTATTGGTAATTTTATTATCTTATTTTTGTATCGTGACTCTATTGCTTATATCCATTTTTAGCAATGACTTTTCCGAAAATTACTTGATATTTTTTTTTCATGTGCATAGGATGAACTGGAATTTGTGTGTTCTCAGGATGAAAATTAGAATTTTTACTATGTTATTTGAGGAGATAAATTTTATGTCTACAAAGTTAGTTGATACTGGAGGTAAAAGTAAAAGTGAAAAAAATGGTCTTTTTACACTTGTAATTTGTATTTTTTTTGGGACCATGGGTTTACATAGGTTTTATGTCGGAAAATCTGGAACGGGGATTTTGTATTTGCTTACTGCAGGCTGCTTAGGTATCGGCTGGATTGTCGATATGATAAGCTTACTTACTGGGCATTTTAAAGATTCCAGCGGAAAAGGTATTTGCATAGAATGGCCTTGGTAGCAAATATTTATAATGTCTGGTTCAATTTTTACATTTTTTACATTAAGATGTCTTGTTTTCTGGAAAAACTCGTAACCCAACAGTTTAGACATCAAAATTTTGAAATTAATGGTACTGAAATTTTGAGAAACGCTTGACATTTTTTTATCAGGTGATACCATATTGAAAGTTGGATATGAATGGTCCACTAGCTCAGCTGGTAGAGCACTTGACTTTTAATCAAGGGGTCTGGGGTTCGAATCCCCAGTGGATCACCACATCATAGACTATAATTTTGTGTTTATTCTCAAAGCATTTCAAAGGTCGAATGAAAGAAGTAGCGAGATGAAATTAAGTGGAATATGAATGTTGTGTAAATTGTAAGAAAAAAAATGGGAAAAGTTTAGAGAAACAACGTTATAGGTATAAAGGCACTGCCAAAATGAGTAAAAGTCGTGAAAGTTCGTGGAACATTGTCGCTGTGTATGAGCAGAGCCAACCACTGCCTCCAGCGGCATCGGAGAGAATATCTTTTTTCAATTGCAATACTATAATCGCAATAAACTTACTGCAAAAAATTTAATTTTTAACTTCAAATGGCGATTTTAAATTTTCAAAAGTTTCCTCTAGCTTTTCGCTACAACCAAGCGTATTTATAACATGACCGATGACAACTTTATTGTCTGGTAACCAAACGATGCTATAATTTCCAACATCTGTATACAAATAAGCATAATTTTCATCTTTATCTTCTCCAATTGATATATTGGACATTTTGTCGGTATGAAAATACCTCCAAAGTAGACGAGCATTGCCATATTTGCCCCAATCAAGTTTTGCCAGTCTGTCAAATAGTTCAAACATGGCATTTTTTAATAAATTTTCATTACAACGCAATATGTTTTCTTTTTTAGCTAACTCAATGGCATTACAAATTAAATTTTTATTATGTTCCTCAATTTCTTTTTCTTGGGTAATTTGATATTTATTAATTCGCTCATTTATTTCCTGTTTATTTTTTTTATTTTGAATTTTGCTTTGTATATTATCTTCACTTTTATCATCTCCCTTCTTATTTCGAGTTAAACCATATATAGCAATGCCGACCAAGCCACTAACCATAAGTGTAGTGATAGTAGTTATTGCCAAAGGTTTAAAAAACTTATTACTGTCAACAGATGTTCTCTCTACTTTCCCAACGGTTTGCGATGTATTAGTATCTGGTTTTGAATTTTTATTCATTGAAACACCAGAAGCTTGGTTAGGTATATAATCTATATCTGACGAACTATTCCCACTGAAAAGCACGCTCAAAAGCGCAATTGCAATTTTGATTTTTTTACTATTATTAAGTTCGCTCATAAAACCCCCAAAATTAAGTTTAAACTTTGATGCTAAGGTCGATTATAGTGTAAATATTTATTTTTGTCGAGAGATTTTTAGATATATTTTAAAATAAAAGTGTTTTAAAATATTATGTATAATGCATGGTCGAATGTAATCTCGGTTTATTGCCTTTTTTAGGTACAAGTACTATAATTTTCTACTCTCGGAAAGAATCTAAATAAAAGAATAAAATAAATCAGGTAAAAAATTATGGGAATAAGAGTTTTAAGCGATGCTATGATAAATCTCGTGGCTGCCGGAGAAGTTGTCGAGCGGCCAGCATCGGTCGTAAAAGAACTTGTAGAAAACTCAATCGATGCAAAATCTAAAAATATAATTATCGAAATAAAAAACGGCGGCAAAAAATTAATTCAAGTTTCTGACGACGGCTTAGGAATCCCCAGAAACGATGTAAGACTTGCGTTTATTAGTCATGCGACGAGTAAAATTTTTTCAGAATCTGATTTAGAAAAGATTTTGACTCTGGGGTTTAGAGGCGAAGCACTTGCTTCGATTGCGATAATTTCAAAGCTTGATTTGATTACTTATTTCAAAAACGAATCTTGCGGTACGCATTATAAAATAAGTGGCGGAGAAGAAATTTTTTTAAAAGACTGCGCACAGCGTAAAGGTTCTGTTTTTTCTGTTAAAGATATTTTTTATAATACGCCTGCCAGGATGAAATTTTTAAAACAAGACACGACCGAAGGCAATTTTATTGCTTCAGCAGTAAATCACATGATATTATCGCATCCCGAAATTTCGTTTAAATTTATTCGAGATAATAAACAAATAATTTCTAGCATCGGCGACGGCAAGATTTCATCGGCAGTCTTACGAGTTTTCGGTAAAGATTTTTTTGAAAATTTAATTGAAATTAATTATAATTCAAGTTTATTTTTTATAAACGGCTTTATAGGAAATCCCAATTTAAAAAATACAAAATCTAGAATCCAGCATTTTTTTATTAACGGACGTTTTGTAAAAAGCAAGATTATTTCAAACGCAATCGAGATAGCTCTTGAAAGTGAATGTCAAAATATAAAAATTCCATCTGTTTTGTATTTAAAAATGCCGCCTGAATTCGTAGATGTAAACGTCCATCCCGCTAAGACTGAAGTCAGATTTGCAAGCGAAAAATTAATTTTTGAACTTGTTTATAATTCAGTAAAAAATGCAATTATGATTAATCAAAAAAAATTATTTGCTCTTGCCAGTGCCAAAACTTATGAAAAAAAAATAATTACTGAATCTGAAAGCAATTTTTTACACGATAATATTAATTTGCCAAAATTATCTGAAAAATATTTTGATAAAAAAATAGACACAAAAGAAATCAAACAAGAAATTTTTGAACAGAAATTAGATAATAATAAAATCAATCAAGAACAAAAATCAAATATTATTGAGCCTAAAAATTTTATTGAAGAAATCGAAAATAACGTAAAAATAATTGGCGAGGTTTTTAATTGCTTTTTGCTTGTTGAATACAAAAACGAATTAATACTTGTCGACAAACACGCCGCGCACGAAAGAATTATATTTGAAAATTTAAATAAAAATAATTTTGAAAAAAGTTCTCAAATTTTGCTTTCGAGCATTACTGTGAATCTATCGATTAAAGATTATGATCTAATTTTAAATAATCTTGAAAATTTACAAAAAATCGGTTATGATATCGAAGATTTTGGGCCTGGAAAATTTATAATAAGAGCAATTCCTGTTTATCTCGAAGAAAAAGATATTCAAAATTCGCTTTTCGAAATTGCTGAGTTTTTATCTAAAAATAAGTCTGACAAGAATTTTGAAAATTTAAAAAAAATATATTCTCAAATTGCGTGCAAATCAGCGATAAAAGCCGGTAAAGCTAGTTTTTTAAGCGAAATAAAAGAATTAATTAAAAAATTAATCGAGACTAAAATTACAAATTGTCCTCACGGAAGACCTATATATTTTTCGGTCAGCAAAGACGATATTTATAAAAAATTTTTGAGAAAATAAATTTGAATAAAAACAAAAAATTAATAGTAATAGTCGGTCCTACAGCTTCTGGCAAAACTGATTTTGCAATTGAAATAGCTGAAAAAATCGGTGGAGAGATAATTTCAGCCGATTCTTTGCAAGTCTATAAAGAGTTTTCAATTTGTACGTCAAAACCTACAAAAGAGCAATTAGAAAGAATAAAACATCACTTAATTGGGCATATTTCTGTTTCGAGCGAATATAGTGTTTATTCTTTTGTACAAGAAGCCAGACAAAAGATCAAAGAAATAATTAATAATAAAAAAACGCCGATAATCGTCGGCGGCACGGGACTTTACATCGACGCTTTGATAAATAATTTTCAGTTTGAAAATTCAAGTTGCGAAAAAAATAATAATAAAAATAATAATAA
>JAGBNX010000007.1 GCA_017634155.1 Clostridia bacterium
ATGAATCGTCTTCTTCGTCATTACCTTGCTCGCTTTGCTCGTAAAACTTATTGTTGGTCTCGTTCTCTTTCTATGATTTCTTTTTCTGTTTCTTTATTTGCTTTCTTTTACTAGCTTTTCTATATATTTTGGCAATACCTCTCTCGGGATACTATTGACTTTTTTTATAAAATGCAATACAATGCGGAAATTCGTGTGTAATATTAAAAACTTGGAGGAATTTTATGCCAGCATTTATGAAAAAATTTTTTGATATGTTAAGTCCTGCAGATAGCGAAGATTATGACGAATTAGAAGAAAAAAACGATGAGTATTCTGATTCTGATTCTGATTCTAGTTCTAAATTTCAGGATAAAAAAACAGGAAAAAATTCTAAAGTTATTAACATGGGCAGAATTGACAACGAAATTTCGTGTTTTAAGCCTACTGAGTATAACAAAAGTATTGCCGAAATAGCCGATAGTTTAAAATCAGGCTGTATAGTTATTATCGATTTTGGTATCGAAGAAAATAATCCGGAAATCGCAAGGCGGATAATAGATTTTTTAAGCGGTGCAGCTTATTTTGCGCAGGCAAAATTTTTTAGAGTCGCAAATAATTGCATCTTGGCGCCAAATAACGTCAAAGTTAACGGTCTGGATCTTGTTAATGAATTAAAAAATTATGATATTTTGCCTTTTGGGGGTAAACTGTGAGTAATTGTTTAAAAGACGCTAAGAGAGAACTCGAGGATGCGAGATTTTCTCGGGCGGCTTTCGGTTACCGGTCAGCTGATGTTGATAATTTCATGGACGAATTAGAGCGAAAACTCGATGATGCCATATCTGAACGTGATGAGCTTATTAATTTAATCGAAAAACTTAAAAACGAAGTTTTGTCTTTGAGGAGCGAAAAAGAGGCGATTACAAGAGCTATAGTAAATTCTGAAAAAATCGCCCAGGCAAGCGTCATAGACGCCGGAGTTAAATCTAAATATATATTACGTGACGCTTCAGAAAAAGCGGCCAAGATGATGAACAGCGCAAATGATGAATATGAGCGTAAAATCAGCGAAGCCAAAAAACTTAATGAAGAAATCGAAGCTTTCGTAAGTGATTGCATACAAAAATTCGGCAATCAAATAGAATCGATGAAAACTTTTTCGAGAGTGCCTATTAAACCGCTTGATATGAAAGATTTTCAAATAGACGACGTTGCCAAAAATTTTATTTCAGACGATAGTTGTCAGAGTGCTCAAATTTTTAGCGATGGTGCTTCGATTTCGAACAGCAAATAATTAAAATAATAAAATAGAGGTATTTGGAGGGATTTATGACGAAAAAATATAACGATAGTTTAAATTTGCCAAAAACTGATTTCCCTATGAAAGCAAATTTAAGCAAGCGTGAGCCGGAAATTTTATCAAAATGGCTGAAAAATAATATTTACAAACAAGTTTTGAAAAAGAATTCTAAAAATAAAAAATATATTCTTCACGACGGTCCGCCATTTGCCAACGGAGAAATTCATCTTGGCCATGCTTTGAACAAAATTTTAAAAGATTTTATTGTAAAATTTAAAAGCATGCAAGGCTTTTGTGCACCTTTTGTCCCCGGTTGGGATACACACGGTTTGCCGATTGAAATAAAAGCTAAAAAAAATTTTAAAAGCTATGATAAATTGGGAATTCCAGAACTTAGAAAAGTTTGCAAAGATATTGCCGAAAATTATATTAATATTCAGCGTAATTCGTTTAAAAGATTGGGAGTTTTTGGGGATTGGGAAAATCCGTATATTACTTTTGACCCAAAATTCGAAGCCAAGCAAATAGAAGTTTTTGCAAATCTTGTTAAAAACGGCGCAATTTACAGGGGTTTAAAGCCGGTTTATTGGTGCTGTGATTGCAAGACGGCTCTGGCTGAAGCCGAAATTGAATATAAACAAGATTCTTGTGATTCAATATTTGTAAAATTCAAACTAAAAGATGATTTGGGTAAATTTTCAAGTTTAAATATTAACAAAGAAAAAATTTATTTTTTAATCTGGACGACGACTGCTTGGACTTTGCCCGGGAATCTTGCTATATGTTTAAACAAAAATTTTAATTATTCTCTGGTGCAAATTAATAACGAGTATTTAATTATAGCTTCTGATCTAGTTAAATCTTGCATGCAAGAAGCAAAAATATCTGATTTTAAAATTATTAAAGAATTCACAGGCGCCGAACTCGAAGGCATGAAAGCTTTGCATCCGTTTATTGAACGTGAATCTTTAATAATTACTGGTGAGCATGTTAATTTAGAAAGCGGTACTGGCTGTGTGCACACGGCTCCGGGGCACGGGCTTGAAGATTTTGAATGCTGTAAAAATTATAATTTTGAAATTTTGGTGCCTGTCGATGAAAACGGAGTTATGAATTCGCTTTCTGGCGGCTTTGAGGGCATTAGTACTTCAGAAGCAGGCAAAAAAATTATTAAATTGCTCGAAAATAAAAAATTATTGTTTGCCAAGAAAAATATTGTTCATAAGTATCCGCATTGCTGGCGTTGCAAGAACCCAATTATTTTTCGCGCCACAAATCAGTGGTTTTGTTCGGTCGATTCTTTTAAAGAAAAAGCTGTTAAAGCGTCGCAAAAAGTTAACTGGATGCCAAAATGGGGCGGCGAAAGAATCGAGTCTATGATTCGCGAGAGGTCTGATTGGTGTATTTCGCGCCAGAGAAAATGGGGTGTACCGATTCCAATATTTTTTTGTAAGAAATGCGGCGAGCCTTTTGCTGATTACAAGACAATACTTGATGTTTCTAAAATTTTTGCTGAGCACGGCTCCGGAGTCTGGTACGAAAAAAATTCAGAGTTTTTTCTTAAAAATAATCAAACTTGCAAATCTTGTGGCTCGAAAGAATTTATTAAAGAAAAAGATATCATGGACGTCTGGTTTGATTCAGGTTCGAGTTATCATGCGGTTATTCCTGAGAAAGATTTCCCGGCGGATTTGTATCTTGAGGGGGCTGACCAGTATCGCGGTTGGTTTCAATCGTCGCTTTTGACGTCGGTGGGCATAGGCAAATCTGCGCCATACAAGTCAGTTTTGACTCACGGCTGGGTTGTGGACGAAGAATCTCGAAAGCAATCTAAGTCTTTAGGCAATGTTATCGAGCCTGCGTCGATAATTCAAAAATATGGCGCTGACGTATTAAGATTATGGGTTGCTTCGGTCGATTATACTGATAATGTGAAAATTTCGAACGAGATTTTAGCCCAAATCAGCGAATCTTATCGAAAAATCAGAAATACTGCCAGGTTTATTCTTGGGAATTTATACGATTTTGATCCGACAAAAGATTTAATTAAATCTGAAGAGCTCGAGTCGCTGGATTTTTTCATGCTTACGAAAACTAAAAAAATTTTTGAAAAGTGCCTAAAATTTTACGAAAAATTTGAATTTTATTCGGTATTTCAAGAGATTCAGAAATTTTGCATTACAGAGCTTTCGAATTTTTATTTAGATGTTATCAAAGACAGGCTTTATGTTGAAAAAAAAGACGGATTTTTAAGAAAAAGTGCACAAACTACGATTTGGGTAATTCTTGTTAGTTTGACTAAAATTCTTGCGCCGATTTTGTCTTTTACTTGTGAAGAAATCTGGAATTTTATGCCTAATAAACAGAATTCTGACAGTATTTTTATGAATAATTTGAAATTTGAATACGAAATCGAAAACGACGAAAATTTAAATCAGTATTGGCATAATGTAATCGAAGTCGCGGATTTTATAAAAAAGCATTTGGAATTGGCAAGAAAACAAAAAATCATAGGTTCTTCGCTCGAAGCAGATGTTTATTTGAACGCAGATGCGACGCAAGTTCGTGATATTGGCGTATTTTTATCAGATTTAAAAGAAATTTGCATAGTTTCGAGTGTGAATTTTTCGGAATTTAATCCCAATTCTGAAGAAAAAGTGATAGTGAAAAAATCAAGCATGCAAAAGTGCCAGCGCTGTTGGATGTATGATAAAAGCGTTGGGAAAAATTCTGAACATATCGATATTTGCGAGCGTTGCGTAAATATTTTGTATAAATAATTGATTTTTTATTTTTTGTGTGATATTATTCGAAGAGCTAAATTTGGGGAGGTAAATATGTACGCTGTTATATTGGTTGGCGGCAAACAGTTTATAGTCAGTCAAGGCGATGTTATTTATACGGATTTGATTGGTGCCGATGAGGGGAGCGAAGTAAAATTTAAAGTTCTTGCAAAGTATGACGATAAAAATTTTTCTTATGGAACTCCGTTTTTAAATTCTGTTGCGAAAGCCAAAATTATTAAAAATGGTAAGAAAAAAAAAATTACCGTGTTTAAATACAAGCCCAAAAAAAATTACAAGCGAAAAAAAGGGCACAGGCAGGGCTATAGCAAACTTGAGATTACTTCGATTAGTTGATTTGTTACTTGAAGAAGACTAGTAATAAAAATAATAAGTTTGGTAATTCAGAATTTTTTAAAATATAAAAAAGTAGATTAGTTTTATATTTTTGAATTAAGGAGGTGGTGTTATGGCACATAAGAAGGGCATGGGCTCCACGCGAAACGGAAGAGATTCGGAGTCCAAGCGTCTTGGTGTAAAAAGAGCTGATGGTCAAAGCGTGAATGCTGGCAGTATCTTGGTCAGACAAAGAGGTACTAAAATTCATCCGGGACTTAACGTCGGCAAGGGTTCGGACGACACACTTTTTGCTTTGATTTCGGGAATAGTTCGTTTTAAACGCTTTGGCAAAAAAAAGACTAAAGTTCATGTTTGCGCGGTTTAGTTTTTTCTCTTCCGGATTTTTCGGGAGAGTTTTTAGTTTGTTGCCAATAAAATAAATAAAAAATCGTGTTTAAAAAATAGAATTTATATTTTTAAAATTAATAAGAACATAAGTAAATTTTTTTTCGATGGCGCGGCGAGCTGGCATAAGAAAAAAATTATAATAAATTTATTTTCCGGTATTGCTGGAGAATTGTAGGGAGACTTTATTGTTTGTAGATATTGCAAATATTGAAATAAAAGCCGGTGATGGCGGCAACGGTGCAGTCTCGTTCTATCGTAGCCCGGCGACTGCTTTGGGCGGACCTGATGGCGGCAACGGAGGCAAAGGCGGAGATGTTATATTTCAAACTGATAGTAATATTTCTACGCTTTATAAATTTAGAACTAAAAAAAAATTTTTTGCTCCAAACGGAGGCAATGGCGCTGGCAAGAAGTGCAGCGGTAAATCAGGTGAAAATATTTTTATAAAAGTCCCACATGGTACGATTATAAAAGACGTGGCTTCTGGCGCTGTTATATGCGATATGGATAAGCTTGATATGACTTTTGTTGCGGCTAGAGGTGGCAAAGGTGGAGTTGGAAATTTTAATTTAAAAAGTTCTGTTAATAGGGCACCAAAATATGCAAAAAAAGGCAAACCAGGCGAATATTTTAATTTATGTCTGGAATTAAAATTATTGGCAGACGTAGGTCTTATTGGTATGCCAAATGCCGGAAAATCTACGATAATTTCGACTATAAGCGGCGCTAGGCCTAAAATTGCTGATTATCCATTTACTACGCTTTCGCCAATATTGGGAGTTGTTAATTATTTTGATAAATCATTTGTTGTTGCGGATATTCCGGGATTAATTAAAAACGCTTCGAAAGGAGCAGGACTTGGTCACGAATTTTTAAAGCATGTCCAAAGATGTAAGGTTTTAGTGCATGTCGTCGACGTTTCTTTGGATAATGCGATAGAAAATTTTGAGATTATTAATAAAGAATTATATGAATTTGATGAAAATTTCAAAAATTTCCCGATGATAGTCGTTGCAAATAAAATCGATATTGCTGATAAAAAAATTATTTCAAAATTTGAAAATTATATTAATAGCAAAAAATTTAAATTTTTTAAAACTTCGGCAGTTAACGGAAAAGCATGTTTGGACTCGCTGCTCTATTTATTATCTAAATTTGTTACAAAATCAGGTTTAGAATCGTAATAATTTACAATTTTATAAGTTGAAAAGTTATTTTTTTTATTCATTGTTACGAATATTTAGAAAATCATCAAAAATTGTAGATTTATTTTTTTTATTTTGGTATAATGACCTGAGTCGGATTAGCTGTGGCGGCATAGCTCAGCGGTAGAGCATTCGGTTCATACCCGGGGGGTCGGTGGTTCGAGCCCACCTGCCGCTACCATTGCCCAATTTATCTATTGGAGGTTTTAAATTGGCTGTTAAGAATTTTGATAAAAATAAAAAAGAAAATCAAAAAAATTTATCTAATAAAAATATAAGTAAAAATAATAATAATAGTAATAGCAGTAATGGTGCCAAAGATGAAATTGTAAAAATAAAAGTTGTCGGTGTTGGTGGCGGCGGTGGCAATGCAGTTAACTGTATGGTCGATTTTGGAGTCCAGCACGTTGATTTTATTTGTGTTAATACTGATAGCCAGGCACTCGGGTGCTCAAAGGCAGATGTCAAAATTCAAATTGGCGAGAAAATAACAAAAGGCAAAGGTGCGGGTTCAAAGCCTGAAGTAGGCCAAAGGGCTGCCGAAGAAAGCAGAGATGAAATAATTTCGGCACTTTCGGGTGCTGATATGGTGTTTGTAACGAGCGGAATGGGGGGGGGGACTGGTACGGGTGCTGCTCCGGTTGTTGCGCAGACTGCACGTGAAATGGGAATTTTAACAGTCGGAGTTGTGACAAAGCCTTTCATGTTCGAAGGCCAGCGCCGTATGGCTCAGGCCGAAGAGGGCATTGCCGTTTTAAGAGAAAACGTTGATTCTTTGGTAGTTATTCCTAACGAGCGTTTGAAATATTCAAGCCAGCAACGAATTACTCTTAGAAATGCATTTATAGTTGTCGACGATGTTTTGAGACAGGCTGTTCAAAGTATCTCTGATTTGATTCTTGTGCCCGGAATAGTTAATCTTGATTTTGCCGATGTTACGTCTATAATGAAAGATGCGGGGTATGCTCACATGGGCGTCGGAGTGGCTTCAGGTAAAGATAAAGCTGAGACAGCTGCCAAAATGGCAATTTCGAGTCCGCTTTTGGAGACTACTATTGAAGGTGCCAAGGGACTTATTGTTAATATTACGGCGGCGCCTGATATTGGTCTTGATGATATTGAAGTGGCTTCTTCTATGATTTCTGACCAAGCAGATAAAGACGCTAATATAATTTGGGGAGCTGCGTTCGACGAGTCTATGGACGATGAAATGCGAGTTACTGTTATCGCCACAGGGTTTGCTACGAGAGAGTCTTACATTCCCGTTAATTCTTCGTCAAGTTCCGGTTTTAGATCTCAGTTTGGTGCTAAAAATAATATCAACAGGGGACAAAATGTTTTGGAAAATAAAAATTTTTCCGGAACTAGTTCCGGCGATAAAAATTCAGATATAGTAGAAGATATTATGTCTATATTTAATAAATAATTTTGCTTAATAAATAAGTTTTTTTAGGAGATGATTTAGCTTGAAAAAAAATATTCATCCTGATTATGGTGATACAGAAATCACTTGTGCATGTGGGAATAAAATTAAAACTCGTTCGACAGTTCCTGGGAATTCTGTTGTCGAGATTTGTTCGAATTGCCATCCGTTTTATACCGGGAAGCAGAAAATTGTTGACAGTGGCGGTCGTGTTGAGAGATTCAAAAAGCGCTTGAATGCTTTTAAAAATAAATAATTTTTTTGTTTTTTATGATTTTTTCTGATGATTTTGTCGAATCTGTAAGAGAACAAAATAATATTTTAGAAATTGTTTCTTCGTATGTAAATATTACTAAAAAAGGGCATAATTATATGGGATTATGCCCTTTTCATCCGGAAAAAACTCCGTCTTTTTGTGTTTATCATAATACGAATTCTTTTTATTGTTTTGGTTGCGGCGTAGGTGGCGATGTTATTACTTTTGTGATGCTCGCCGAAAAATTACAGTACCGCGAAGCTGTTGAATTTTTAGCAAATAAAGCCGGAATAGAAATTCCTGAGCATGATAAAAATAATGATTTTTTAGATAGAAAAATTATATTTGCTATGAATCGACTTAGTGCTAAGTTTTTTTATTCTTGCTTAAAAAATAATAATCTAGGCTTAAATTATCTTTTATCGCGCGGACTTTTAAAAAAAACGATAGTAAAATTTGGTCTGGGATATTCTAAATCTGACGGTTATTCTCTTGTTAATTTTCTAAAAAAAAACGGTTTTTCTGATAAATATATTGAAAAAGCAAATCTCGGAGTTAAAACTAAAAATAATTTTTTGCGTGATAGATTTATAAATCGTATTATGTTTCCGATAATTAATATTAAAGGCAATATTATAGGATTCGGCGCCAGAAGTTTAGATAATACAATGCCAAAATATTTAAATACTGCTGAAACTATCGTGTTTAATAAATCAGAAAATTTATTTGCGTTGAATTTTGCAAAAAATCAAGATTATTTTATTTTGACCGAAGGCTATATGGATGCTGTTTCACTTTATCAGCTTGGATTTAAATCAGCAATTGCTTCGCTTGGGACTTCGTTGACTATAGGACAAGCGAAATTAATTTCAAGATATACTGATAAAATTTATGTTTGTTATGATTCTGATATTGCCGGTAAGAAAGCGACTAAACGTGCAATCGAGATTTTAAGTAAAGAAAATTTAGATATAAAAATAATCGAAATGAAAGACGCCAAAGACCCTGATGAATTTGTCAAAATTAATAGAGAAAAATCGGCTCTAAAATTTAATTTTTTGCTTAAAAGTTCAAAAAACAGCATAGAATTTAAAATATCAGAATTAGAAAAAAAGTTCGATATTAATAAAATCGAAGATAAAATAAGTTTTTTGAAAGAAATTTCTAAAATAATTTCGGGAATTTATGATCCAATAGAACGCGATGTTTATTCTTCGAAAATTTGTGCAAAATATAATATTTTAAAAAGCGCTTTTGACTTGAAAATCAAGAATAACTTGAAAAAAAATAACAAAATCCAGTTTGATAATATGAAAAAATATCAAAAATTTACGCGTTCAGGCAATTTGTATATTGAAGAATTTCTTATTTCGTGTATAATCAAAAATAACAAGTTCATGAGTTATTTTGACGGTTTTTCTGGAGAGGAATTTTCTAGTCAAATTAATTCTAAGATATTTAGTAAAATTCGCGAGTTATTAGTTTCTGGTAAAAACATAAATTTTGGGTCTTTGTCACAGGATTTTAATCAAAAAGAAAATAACGAGCTTTCGAGAATTTTAAATTTAAATAATAATTCTGATATTTCTGAGTCTGAGTTTTTAAGATATTTTGATATTTTTAAACAAAAAAAAGAAATCGAAAATTTTAAGTTATCTGAAAATATCGAAAGTAACAAAGTTTTAAAATTTTTGGACAGAATAAAAAATTATAAGTTGTGATGCTGGGGGTGTTAGGTTGCCATTGCCAGGGGAAAAAAAAGAAAGTAAAAAAAACGAGAATAAAAAAATCAAAAATAAAGAAATAGAGAATAACGAAAAAATTAAAGAGAAAAAAAATAAAGAATTAGAAAATAAAGAGATTAAAAACAATAAAAACGAAGAAGTAATTAAAAATATTATTAATAGTAGCAAAAAAGCAGGTCGAATTCAAGAATCTGAAATTTTGGAAGCTATAGGTGCTCTTGATTTTGACCCTGATCAGATTGAAAAATTATATGATTCGCTTGAGTCTTCCGGTATTGAAGTCAATAATTCTAATATTAATCTTAGTTCAAATTGTGATATAAACGCTGACATTGGGGCTGGTAAAAATAATTTATCAGATTTACAGTCAGAAGAAAGTGTTAACGTTGATGACCCAGTTAAGTCTTATTTGAGAGAAATCGGAAAAAGCAGTCTTTTGAACGTCGAAGAAGAGATTGATTTGGCGTCAAAAATTGTCCAAGGAAATTCTAAGGCAAAAGAAGATTTGCTTAAAGCTAATTTAAGACTTGTTGTAAGTATAGCTAAACGCTATGTCGGGCGTGGTCTACAACTTAGCGATTTAATTCAAGAAGGCAATATTGGCCTTATGAAAGCGGTCGAAAAATTTGATTACAAACGGGGTTTTAAATTTTCGACTTATGCTACTTGGTGGATTCGTCAGGCGATTACGAGAGCTATTGCGGATCAGTCAAATGCTATTCGTGTTCCTGTTCATATGGTCGAAACAGTTAATAAAATAAAAAAAATTGTTAATTTATGGCTTCATAATCACGGCCGTGAGCCTACGGTGCATGAAATTGCTCAAGAACTTGATATGTCAGTAGCAAAAGTTAAAGAGGCTTTAAAAGCTACTCATAGTATTTTATCGCTTGAAACTCCGTTGGGCGAAGATGAAGATAGGCAATTGGGAGATACGATTTCTGATGACCCGAAACTTGCGCCGCTTGAACAGGCAACAGGAGCAATGCTTCGTGACGCTCTTGCGGAATCTTTAAAGACTCTTACTGAGCGCGAAGAAAGAATTTTGCGTTTAAGATTTGGTTTGGTATCAGATGGTAAAAGTCGTACTCTTGAGGAAGTCGGCAGAAAGTTTTTTGTTACAAGAGAAAGAATAAGACAAATCGAAGGTAAAGCTTTGCGTAAATTAAGACATCCTATGAGAAGCAAAAAATTAGTAGATTTTTTAGATAAAAGTTAATTCTAGTATATTCAAATATTAATATTAAAACAAACAAAATTATAAGTTCTCTCCAGTCTGCCGGAGAGAATTTTTAAATTTTTTCATAAATTTCATTAGAGTTATTGCAAAACTAAAAAAAACAACGTTTTCTCCGGCGTAGCCGGAGAATTTTTTAATACAAATTATCAGTTTCGAAAAAAACTATTGTTTGATTTTGTATTTTATATATTAATACTAAAAAAAATTAATATTTTCGTTCATTGTGTTAACCGGAGCAATGCTATAAGCCATAGTCACAGGCACATTTTGGGTAAAAGTACCAGTAATTGCTCTTCTGCATCTGCAATTGCAATAACATTGATTTCTACAACAACACATTTTTATCATTCCTTTATTTTTTATTTTCTTACTTTATGGCTTTCACCATAATTTATAATATTCAAATCTAATTTTTTATGTTATTAATTATAAAATTAATTATTAGATTGTTTATATAAAACTGATTTTATTCTTGCCAATAATTTTGGAATGATTATCTTAAGAAAACAAAAATTAAAAATAATTTTGCTCTAGTAATACAAAAGCTGTTGTTGCCAAAAAAAGCCGACACCTTTCCGGCAAAAGCCGGAGAAATATAATTAACAATTAATTTTAGACAATCACTTCATCACAAATATCTAATTCTTCAGATCCGATAACAATATCACCATCGTCATCACGACCATAACAATACACTTTCGTATTATTTTCATTAAAATTTAAATTATACCCAACCTCGTTCTCATAACAAATAAACAATTGACCATCATGAAATTCCGCACTGAAAATTTTCAATTGGTTGTTACAAATTTCTTTAAGTTTTGATAATCCTTCAGATATTTCCACATTTTCATAAGCTACTATCCCTCCAAATTTTTCGTCAGAAAATTTTGAAAGATCGATTTTAACAAACTTCTCAAATGCTTGCAAAATTTTTTGTTTCATTGCATTTTTGTCAAAGTTTTTTTCCTCAAGCGCACAGGCATCAAGCGCTTCATCAATCTTTTGAATATTGTGCTTCTTGATTTCATCCTGATCAACAATTTCTTTCTTCTCATCTGGCCCAAATTTCCTTGGATTTTTACCACCAGGGGCAGGCTGTTCATCGTCTTTTTTGATTTTACTGCGAAGAAAATTCATAAAAGAATATTTGCCTTTGAGTATACTATCAGATTCTTTACCCATAGCCCACATTACACCGCCCACAGTTTCGTTAGCCATTAAACCCGTGCCAGCAACAATTCCAGTGGCAATTAAAACTTTTTCCAACATTGAAAGACCTTGTTCAATTCTTTTAAGATTTTTATTAGAAGTCGCCCCCCCTACTGTACCAACGGTTTGCGGCGATTTGGGACTTGATTTTGAATCTTTGCTAGCCGAAAAACTAGACGATTTAGTTGCCAAATTACCAGAATTTTTAATACCTGAATTCATCGCCGAAGTGTTATTAGCACCAAAAGCTAATGCTCCCAATAATGTAACTGCAATCTTGCTTTTATCAGATCTACTCATAAGATCTCCTCCTCAAAAAAATAAAATTTAAAAACTACCGAAAGACCTATTCAACAGGCTCTGGCTTTAATTATACAACAAATTTTGTTTTTGTCAATAGTTTTATAACGATTTATTGTAAAAAAACAAAAACAAGAACAATTTATGTCTAGTCTAGTGTTTAGTGACGACAGGACGGTGAAAAAAATATTTAATCTTTACTGTTTTTTGTGAGTTCTTGCAGTAGAAAAAAATAATTTTTTTGATAATATTTGCTTTATCTAGTTATTTACAAAATAATATAAAGAATTAGTTATAAAAATATCTGGGAGAATAACAAAATGTGCGGAATTTGTGGATTTGTCGGAAAAATAGATAACGAAGTAAAAATAATAGAAAAAATGGTCGAAGTTATAGCTCACAGGGGGCCTAATGACGTAAATTTTTTTGTTGATAATCACGTTGCCATGGGCTTTAGACGACTAAGTATAATAGACGTCTCTGAAGGCAGACAGCCGATATATAACGAAAATAATAACTTAGTTTTGACTTTTAATGGCGAAATTTATAATTTTTTGGAATTAAAAAATCAACTTGAATCTTTAGGGCATAAATTTTATACGCATACTGATACTGAAGTTATAGTTCACGGATTCGAAGAGTGGGGCGAGTCTGTTACTTTAAAACTCCGAGGCATGTTTGCGTTTGCTATCTGGAATAGAGAAGAAAAAAGTATTTTTCTTGCAAGAGATCATTTTGGCATAAAGCCATTGCATTACTGTATTTGTAAAAATAATTTTATTTATGCTTCAGAAATCAAAAGTATTTTAGAATTTCCGGAATTCGAAAAAAAGCTTAATTTTAAAGCATTTGATAATTATCTTTCGTTCCAGTATGTCCCGGGTTCTGAGACGCTTTTTGAAAATATTTATTGCTTGCAGCCAGGGCATTTTATGTGGTACAAAGATTCCAAAATTAAAATCAGAAAGTTTTTTGAGCCCATGCTTGCTCCAGACGAAAATCTTGATTTTGAAAATGCTGTTAATAATATCGAAAATGCCGTCAAAGAATCAGTTAACGCGCATAAAGTAAGCGATGTTCCAGTTGGCTGTTTTTTGTCAAGCGGCGTAGATTCTAGCTATGTTGCTTCGTTTTTGCCCGGACATCAGTCTTTTACAGTCGGATTTTCTGAAGACGAAAAATATAGCGAAATAAAATATGCAGAAGATTTATCTGAAAAAATCGGACTAAAAAATATAAATAAAATTATTTCAGCAGACGAATACTGGAATGCAATTAAAGACGTTCAATATTTTATGGATCAGCCGTTAGCGGACCCTTCGTGTGTTGCGCTTTATTTTGTATGCAAACTCGCAAGAGAACATGTTACAGTCGTACTTTCAGGCGAAGGTGCGGACGAGTTTTTCGGCGGCTATCAAGTCTATAACGAGCCCAGAGTTTTCAAATTTTATCAAAAGATATTTAGTCAAAAAATTCGCACATGGCTTGCTGATTTTGTTAAAAAAATTCCGTTTAAATTCAAAGGCAAGGGATTTATAACTCGAGGCGAGAAAAAAATCGAAGATAAATTTATAGGCAACGCTAATATTTTTTCTAAACAAGAAAAAAGAGAAATTTTAAAAGATCGCGATTTGGCAACAGATCCTATGAATTTTGTTAAAAATTATTATAATAAATTTAAAAAACTGGATAGTACGTCTAAAATGCAAAATTTAGATATTAATCTTTGGATGGTCGGAGATATTTTATTAAAAGCCGATCGCATGAGTATGGCAAACGCGCTCGAACTTAGAGTACCGATTTTAGATAAAAATATTTTCGAGATTGCTAAAATTTTGCCGACTAAATTTAAAACACCAAAAGCAAATACTAAGTTTGCATTTAGAAAAGCGGCTTCAAGATCTTTGCCCGGCGACTCGGCACAAAAACCGAAACTTGGCTTCCCGGTGCCTATTAGAGTTTGGCTCAGGCAAGAAAAATATTACGAAATAGTAAGAGAGGCGTTTACTTCTAAAACTGCTAGAAAATTTTTTGTTGAAAAAAAAATTTGTGCTTTACTGCGTGAGCACTATGAAGGCAAAAAAGATCTTAGCAGAAAAATTTGGACTGTATATATTTTTATAATCTGGTATAATACGTACTTTGGAGAGTAAATAATATTTTATAGGGAGGCAGGTTTATGTATTACTTGTATAAACGCGATAATAAATTTTTTTTCTTATCAATATTAAGTGTTATTTTGACTATTATTTCGATAGTTCTTACGATAATTTTTCTTTTTGAACGAAAAAAAAAGCAAGAAGAAAAAGAACTAGATGATTATCTTGAGAATTCAATTCAGTAAAATTTGTGACATTGCTAAAAAAAATGAATGTTTTCTCCGGTACGCCGGAGAGATTCTGGATTTCATGGCATATATAAATTTTTTTAACAAATATTTTCTATGATTTTTCGCAATGCCTGATAATAAAAATTGTTGATTATTTTATTGTTTGATGATATAATAAAAATATACTTGTTTTTTGGTGCGTTTATTTATCTTAATTTTTTTAAAGGGGGAGTTTACATGAGTAAATTTAGAAAAAGCAAGAGTAAACTTGCGGTGGCACTTTTGGGTACTTTATTTTGTCATGTGAATGGAGCTTCTGCAATGAATAGCAGGGTGAATATAAACAAAACTGGGGTGAAAAGCTCGCAAACCCTTGGGGCAGTAGGGAGGGCGACTTCTGGTAATATTAGCATAAATAATTCAAATAACAACAAAAATGTTGGGTGGGTTAAAAATCATAAGTGGCAACTAGGCATTGGTGGCCTTTCAGTCGCTACGGTAGTCACGCTGGCAATTGTTGGTGGAAAATATTTGAGTAAGAAAGATAACGATCCAGGCAAAGGTCCAGACCCGGCTAAAGATAAAAAAAAGAGTAACGACAAAAAAATAAATAAAGATAAAAATAAAGAGAAAGAGAAAGAGAAAGTGTCAGATGAGTTCCCGTATAAACAAGAAAATTTAAATTTAATATCTAGTGCTGGTAAACTAGAAGGTTTAGATTTTGATTATTATGGTGTTTTTAATAGCATTATAACTTGTATCCAAAATGGCGGATTAGATTCAAATAATGCTTGCCAAGATATTGTCGATGTGTTACTCGGTAGAAAAAAGCTTGAAAAGTTTGAGTTCGAGGCACCTGCGAATGTCAAAAGTTCGTGTTTTGCTAATTTAACTGTTGGTGAAAAAGTTTATTCAATCAATTTTAATGGTAAATCGCAATTTATTGTTGCTGACTATAGTAGCGGAGATGTTAAAAAACTTAGTGGACTTATAAACGCAATACAAAATTAGTTAAAAATCCGAATATATTTTTAAAAAATAAAATAATGGCATTCCAAATTTTTTTGAAAAAATTAATTTTGACAGCTTTTATGTCTTGTGACGCAATAAGTAAATTTTCACCTATTATTTTATTATTAAATTCATAAGTGATTTTGCCGACGCACTGGCCTTTTATTATAGGTGCTTTTAGATTTTCGAATAATTTTATGTTTCTTTTAACCTGAATATCAGAATTATTTTTAAAAGTTCTTGAAAATTTGGTAGCGCCTATTATTTTTAGAATATTAGGCTCGCCGTTTTTGATTTTTATTTCTAGTTTTTCGTTAGTGTCGTCAAAATTTATATTTTTTGTTTGTGAAAATCCAAAATTATACATGGCAATATGATCATTCCAGTCATCGGGAGCATTTAAAGTAACACAAATTAGTCTTATGCCGTCTTTTTCGGCGCACGAAACGAGGCATCTACCGGCTTTTTCTGTGAACCCTGTTTTGATGCCAACACAAAACGGGTATAAATCTAGTAATTTATTGTGATTTTTTAGCCAAACTGTTTTGTCAGAATCTTCAAAATCTGCCAGAGTTTTCTTAGAAGAAACTATCTTTGCGAACTCTTCGTTTTGCATGGCATAAGCTCCCAAAAGTGCCATATCTATTGCAGTCGAATGATGATTATCTTTATCGAGTCCCGAAGGCGTACAAAACAAAGTATTTTTCATGCCAATTTCTTTGGCTCTTTGGTTCATTCGAGCCAAAAATTTTTCCGTACTGCCACAAACAAGAATCGCAGTCGCGTTGGCGGCATCGTTCCCAGACGGCAAAAGCATTCCTTTGGCGAGCGTTTCAAAATCGACTTTGTCACCGACTTTTAAACCCATCGAAGAGCCTTCTACGCTTATTATTTCTTCTGTTATTTCTAAACTCCGGTTGCCGGACGCATTAGCTTCTTCGAGCGCCAAAAGGCTCGTCATAATTTTAGTCGTACTGGCCATCGCCAAGGGCTCTTCGTAATTTTTTCCCCAGATTATATCGCCGGAATCTGCACATATTATTATGGCCGAGCGCGCCGAAACGTCTATTGCACTCGATTTTATCGAAAAAAAATTCAAAAAAAATATTATGCTAAATATTCTAAAACTGAATAAATACCAAGCCTCTCTCCGGCGGCGCCGAAGAGAAAATATTTTAAAATTAAATTTAGATATTTTCAAAATCCACCGTTAAGTAATTAAATTATATAATATAAATCAAATAATTTGTGTTAAATTTATTTTTTTGTTTAAATTATAAAAATAATTATTTATTTTATTTAAAAATTCTAAGACTGTTTCTTTTAGAACCGAAGCCGCACTTGTAATAAAAATTCTTTTTTTATTTTCTAAGATATTAAGATTAAAATCTTCGGGGTTTTCTAAAAATACAGAATTTTTTGAGAAATTCTGAGCTGTTTTAAATAAATTTTTCGCATTCGAACTCGTGTTGCTGCCCAAAATTATTAATAAATCAACAAAATTTGAAATTAATTCTAATTCTTGCCTGCGATTTAACGAATCATTACAAATAGTATTATAAATTTTTGTATTAAAATTAATTTTTTTAATAATTTGGCAAATTTTTTCAAATTCCTGAGTATCAAACGTAGTCTGCGCGGCTACAATAAAATTATTGCATTCAAGTTTTATGTTAGAAAACAAATTTTTAGCACTTATTTCGTTATTTATAATAAAAGTATTCTTGCATCTGGAAGCTACGCCAATAACTTCCGGATGATTTGCGTTACCAATAAGTACAAAAAATTTATTTTCTTTTTCGGCATTTTCGGCAATTTTTTGCACGAGTCTTACTTTAGGACAAGTTTTATCAATAATATTTATATTTTTTGATAATAAATTATTAAAATCTTCGATTTTTATTCCGTGAGTTCTAATAATAATTTTTTCGTCTTTACTTATTTCTGAAATATTATTTATTATTTTTATATTTTTTTTACTTTTAAGTTTATTAATTAAAATTTTATTATGTGCGATTTCACCAAGAATTTTAATATTTGATTTAGTATTTATAGCTTCTTCAAATGCGCTGGAAACTCCGAAACACGGACCGTAATATTTAGATAAAATTATTTCCAATTTTTTACTCCAAATTTTATTTTAGTATATTCGCTTAAAAAAAATTTAATTTTTTTCATGTATAGTAAATATTCTGGTGTTGCTAGATAGAAAATTTTTTTATTCTCGAAATGCTTCACTAATTTTATCTTGTCGCATCGAAACAAAATCGCCGTCTGCGACAATTATGTGATCAATAAACGAAACGCTCATATTTTCAAAAATAATTTTTAATTTATCGGTCGACCTGATATCTTCGCGCGATGGCAGAGCTATGCCGCTCGGATGATTGTGAGCAATAATTATCGAAGTCGCCGAATATGCACTTAATAATTCAATTATTTTTCTCGAATAAATTTCGACGGCATTCACGCTGCCTTTGTTAATTACCCCGTCATAGACAACTTTGCCTTTAGAATCAAAAAGCATAATCGCAACGGCTTCTTCGGTTCTGCCGATAAATTTTGAAACAAGCTTATTATAACAATCTTCCAGACTTGGAACTTTTTTGTTTATCATGTGTTTATCTTCTTGATAAATTCTGGCAATTTCAGGCATAAGCTTTAAAAAAATAGCAGAATTTTCACCTATGCCTTCGATTTCTTTTAAAATTTTAATCGGAGCATCAAAAACTGCCGTAATAGAACCGAATTTGTTTATTAATTTATGCGCAAGCTCGTTCGTATCCTTTCTGGGAATCGCCCAAAAAAGTAATAATTCTAGAACTTCGTGAGGTTCAAAGCTATCAAGCCCGTGTTTTAAAAATTTTTGTTTTAATCTTTCTCTATGTCCGGTATGCAAAAAGCCACACCTTCTTTTAATTTTTTTAATCTTTATTTCGAGAAATATATATACTTTGTATTAAACCAATTCCCAAATAATAGCAAATAACCGAAGAACCACCGGCGCTAAAAAACGGCAATATGACACCTATGACAGGCAACAAACTCAAGCACATTCCAAGATTAAAAATACACTGCGAAGCAATTAGGCCTATAAAACCAAAACAAGTAAAAACGCCTAAATAATCTTTTGAAGATTTCGCAATAAAAAAAATTCTAAATATAAGTGCCAAGAGTAATATTATAATTAAAAAGCAGCCTACAAAACCGAGTTCTTCTCCGGCGACAGAAAAAATAAAATCGCTTGCCTGTACAGGAACATCACCGCGTTCAACACGAGCACCTTTAAATAAACCAGACCCCAAAAATCCGCCGGAGCCTATTGAAATTTTGCCCTGCAATTGCTGGAATCCCATTCCATACGGGTCAGCCTCGGGGTTCATCATATTAAGTATTCTGTTTTTTTGATACGGCGCCAGACCAAAATTCCATATAACTGGTATAGAAATTGCAAATAGGGCTAATCCAATCAAAAAAAATTTGGCATCGAGTCCTGCAATAAAAAGTTCGCACAAAATTATACATATAAATATTATTGCGGCGCCATCATCGCCTTGCAAATGAGTTAAAACCACCGGAATTAATGCATGAATCCCAAAATAAACCAATGATTTTATATCATTAATTTTACCTTTTTTTTTTAAAATTTCAAGATGTTTCGCAAATGAAAATAAAAATCCTATTTTTGCAAGTTCAGAAGATTGAAAATTAAATCCGCCCGGTAACACAATCCAGGCTTTTGCGTTCACTCCCGCAAGTCCCTGAACTCTTGAGCCAAAAAGTAAAGTATAAATCATGAGTACTGCACAAAAAATAGATATAAAAACCCAATAACGCGATAAATTTCTGGGATTTATAAATTGGCCGATAAAAGCAAGACAAATTCCCACAAAAACTGAAATTATTTGTGATTCAAAAAAACGACTCCCAGTTCTTGTTGCACTGCTCACAAGCAAAAAACCATAAAAAGATATCAAAATTATTAAAAACCAAAGAAATTTATCACATTTTTTCAAAGTTTTATAACTTATTTCGATTTTCAAACACCTCGTATGCATTCAATCTATTTTACTTGTAATTTTTTATTGTATCATACTAACAGCTATTATAAAAAATTGTCTGCAAAAGTAGCGTTCGACGAAATAACTAATTCTCCAGCGGCGCCGGGGAAAATATCTGTTTTTTTATCAATGCCAAAATAAAGCAATTAGTATTAACAGGCATTGCCAAAATGAATAGAAGTGATAAAAATTCATAGAACATCATTACCTTCATGCATAAATAGATATAGCAAAAGAACCGAATTACTTTCTCCGGCGTCGCCGGAGAAAATATCTATCTTTTTTAGCAATGCTTTAACATAAAACAAGCGCGGCAACAAACCGCACCTTAAACTTAAATTTATTAAGATAATAGTCAATCTGCTTCTTCAGGATTAACTTTATTGTTGTCAACACCACCTGACCCACCAGATTGCACGCTCGACGACCCAGGAGCACTGAAATCTTTATTAAGATCAATGCCATTATTGCTACCAACGTCATCTCCGCCGTTAACTGCTTTTTTTATTCCGTTATAAATAGCCCCAGGAATTGAAGCAGCTGCGCTACCAAGATTTTTAATGAAACTCCAGGCACTGCCTAAAACATTTTTACCAGAATTCTCCACTTTCTGCACTGCATTCTTGGCATCTTCATCGCCAGATAATTCAGCACCTAACTTCGCTGCACCATAAGTAACGCCAACTACAGCAGTAGTAACAACAACTCCTTTAATAAGACCGTCGACTTTCGCCGGAGAAAACGCTAAAGCGCCACATAAAAGACCTGAAACGAAAAGTTTAGAAACTTCCATAACAAAACCTCACATAGAAATCTTATACTCAGCCCGTGTAAACACACGAACCATTTTAACTCTATCATATCATAAATAACTTGTCAATAGCAAAAACAGCTTTTTTTCAAAAATTTTTACTTTTTTTCTTTAATTATGTTCTTAATAATATTTTTAGCTTCAACCGCATCGGCGCTGCCCCGGGTTTTCGCCATGACTTTGCCGATTATAACCTGTAAAGCTTTTTCTTTGCCGGATAAATAATCTTTTACAGCCTCAGGACAATCTTTTACACATTCGCAGCAAACTTGTTTTAAGTCAAATTTTGGTGATTCTGATACGAATTTATTTGCTAAATCTTTAAGATTCTCATTATTATCTAATGCTTTAGAAAGTAAATTTTTAGCACTTGCCATGTTTAATTTATTATCAGAAATTAAATTTACTAAATAATTTAAATCTTTTGGCAAAACCGAAATTTTAAAATTTTCTTTTTCTGTTTCAGAACCCAAAAAGCTAAATATCTGACCGATAATTAAATTTGCAACTTTTTCGGGAGATTTACAATTTTTTATCGCCGAATCAAAAAAATCTGAAACATTAACATATTTTATAAGCAAGCTTGCAGTTTTTTCAGGGACTCCTATACTAATATATCTTTTTTTTCTTGAATAATACATCTCGGGAAGATTTTTCTTAATCTCGTCGATTTCTTTTTGTTCTAAACAAATACTTGATAAATCAGGATCCGGGAAGTATCCGTAATCACTTGCGTCTTCTTTTTCGCGCATACCCTCAGTACGATTTTTTTGCTCGTCAAATCTTCGCGTTTCTTGAACAAGCTTTTTACCGGATTCTAAAACATCAACTTGACGCTCGTACTCGTATTTCAAAGCTTTAGCTATAAATGCAATCGAATTCATATTTTTAATCTCGATACGAGTGCCTAATTTATCAGAATTTTCAGGCTTAACTGAAATATTTACGTCACATCTTATCGAGCTTTCTTGCATACGGGCATCAGAAACTCGAACGTATCTGGCCGTAAGCTGCAATTTTTCGATATATTCTTGAGCTTCTTCGACACTTGAAATATCAGGTTCGCTGACTATTTCGATTAAAGGCACCCCAGCACGGTTATAATCAACATAAATTCCGTCAGATTCGTTCTTGATTTTTCCGGCGTCTTCTTCTATGTGAATATGATTAATTCTTATTTTTTTGCCACTGTCAAGTTCTACAAATCCGGGGCCGCATAACGGCAAATCGTTTTGCGAAATCTGATATGCTTTAGCTAAATCTGGATAAAAATAGCACTTACGTTCCATTTTTGAGAATAAATTAATTTTGCAATTAAGAGCCAACCCCATTTTGATTGCATAAATAACTGCTTGTTTATTCAAAACTGGCAAAGTCCCCGGAGCGCCAATACAAATAGGGCAGCAATTTGAGTTGGGCTCAGAACCAAATTTAACTTTGCAGGGGCAAAACAATTTATTTTCAGTCGATAATTCTATATGAGTTTCAAACCCACAAACAAGATTATATTTCAAATTGAACTCCTCCTATTATTTTTGCAAAAAAATTCTCTTTTTCGTATTTATAAGCAACTCTTAACAACAAATCTTCTGACCAGCATTTAGACATAATTTGCATACCGATTGGCAAATTATTCGAATCATATCCACACGGAATAGAAATCGCAGGAATCCCGGCGATATTTGCATTGACAACACATATATCTGCTAGTTGCATTTTTAACGGGTCATCTCCGGCATAATTAAACCCAAATGCAGTTGTAGGCGACGTAGGAGTTATTAAAATATCAAATTCTTCAAATTTTTCGGCAAATTTTTTAGTTATAAGATTTTTTGCTACCAAAGATTTTTTATAAAAAGAATCATAATAACCTGAATTTAAAACATAAGAGCCGACTAAAATTCTTCGTTTGACTTCATCGCCTAGTGCTTCAGATCTTGTTTTTGTCATCAAATCATTAACGTCAGAATATTCGCCTTTATATTTATATCCGTATCTTATACCGTCAAAACGCGCCATATTAGAAGCCGTTTCGGCCCTGCCCAGAACGCAATAAACAGGCATTGAAAAATCTAATTCAGGAAAAGCAAAATAAGTAATTTTGGCACCGAATTTTTCATAAAATTTCGCTGCATTTTCGACAGCATCATAAACTTCTTTGTCAGAGCCCTCGAAACAGTTCGTAGGAATTCCTATTTTTAAATTTTCTATAGAACTATCTAAAGAATCAAAAGTCTTTTTTCTTGCTAATTTACACGAAGTTTCGTCTTTTGGGTCATGAACTGCCAAACAATCATAAACTATCGAATTATCTTCGACCGTCAAAGTCAGCGGCCCTGCTTGGTCTAAACTAGAAGCCAGTGGAATAATACCATATCTGGATATAGAACCATAAGTTGGTTTCATACCTACTATGCCACAAAACGCAGCAGGCTGCCTGATAGAACCTCCGGTATCACTGCCCATTGCAAATGCAGCAAGACCCGCCGCAACAGAGGCGCACGAGCCTCCTGAACTGCCTCCTGGGACTTTTG
This sequence comes from Clostridia bacterium, assembly GCA_017634155.1. Taxonomy (GTDB): domain Bacteria; phylum Bacillota; class Clostridia; order Oscillospirales; family Acutalibacteraceae; genus Improbicoccus. The sequence goes on from JAGBNX010000007.1 coordinate 22,940, forward strand.
TTTTATCATGAGGATTTTTAACCGGTCCAAAATACGAAGTCTCGTTAGAAGAACCCATAGCAAACTGATCTTGATTATTCTTACCAAGTAATATACAGCCTTGATTTTTTAAAATTTCATAAACAGTCGCGTTATAAATCGGCACATAATTTTCAAGTATTTTAGAAGCACATGTAGTCAAAATATTTTTAGTCGAAAAATTATCTTTAAGCGACATAGGCACGCCTTCAAGCAGGCCTATTTCTTGATTTTTATTAATTTTTTCGTCAACTTTTTTGGCGCTTTCTAACGCATGTTCTTTAGTAACAGTAATAAAAGCATTTAAATCACTTTTTTCGATCTCGCGTAAATACCAGCTGGTAAGTTCAAAACAAGAAACTTTTTTTGAAACAAGAGCATCATGAATTTTACGTATAAGCCCTTTATTTTTCCTCACAAAAATCCCCCTTTAATATTTTTACTAAAAAATCTTATTGCTACCAAGATAAAATACTAATATTTTTTCACGAAAAAAAAGCCATTTTTGTTTATTCCGCCGCTTAGTATTTCGTCATGAGTACAGCTATCATATTCAGGCTTTTCGTAATCACTTTGAATATTATCATACGTTACTTCACTACTATCATATTTTTCGATTTTGGAAGTAAGTTTCATAATATTTCCTATATCTTTTAAAAGCTTTTTAGTCTCATCTTCTGAGAATTCAAGCCTGGAAAGCTTTGCAAGCTTTAAAATTTCATCTTTGCTAATTTTGCTAGCCAAAATAAGTACCTCCTGAATAAAATTTCACAACACTGCCGCATTCTAAAAAAAATTTCAAAATAAATCAACTAAAAATTATGATTAATCTCTTATTTTTATGTGAATTTCTCTCAATTGCTCTTCCGTAACAAAATTTGGTGCGCCGAGTAATAAATCTTGAGCATTACTATTCATGGGGAACGCAACTACTTCACGAATATTTTCAGAATCTGTCAAAAGCATAAGCATTCTGTCAAATCCAGGCGCCATTCCCGCATGCGGCGGAGCTCCATAACAAAGCGCGTTATACAGCGACGGAAATTTTGAAATAACTTCTTCTTTTGAATATCCTGCAATTTCAAACGCTTTTAATAAAATTTCAGGATTATGATTTCTGACAGCTCCTGACGAAAGTTCTACGCCGTTACATACTATATCATATTGATATGCTAAAATTTCCAAAGGGTTACAATTTAAAAGCGCTTCCATACCGCCTTGAGGCATCGAAAACGGATTGTGAGTAAAAATAATTTTATTACTTTCATCTTTTTCGTACATGTTAAAATCAGTGATATAACAAAATTCAAAAGAATTTTTATCTATTAAATTAAGTTCTTCGGCAAGTTTCGTTCGAATTTCACCTGCAAATTTTTGTGCATTTAATTTATTACTATCTGAAATAAAAAACACTGCGCAATTTGAACTCACTTGAGAAATCTCTAAAAATTCTTGTCTTTTATTATTTGGAATAAATTTATTAATCGGTCCTGAAGGCTCAAAGTTTTCATTAAATTTAACATAACCAAGTCCTTGCATACCAATACTTTGTGCAAATTCGTTCATTTTATCGAAAAATTTTCTTGGCGATTTATTTGCACCTTTAACTGTAATAGCTTTTACAGTTTTACCATCAAATGCCGCAAATTCCGAGCCTAAAAATATATTACTCAAATCAACTATCACGAGTTTATTACGCAAATCCGGCTTATCTGTGCCATATTTTTCCATAGAATCTTTATAAGTAATTCTCGGGAACGGAATTTTAGTAATTTTTTTATTATTACCGAATTTTTCAAAAAGAGAATATAAAATTTCTTCACCTATTTTGAAAACATCTTCTTGTTCGGCAAAAGACATTTCAAAATCTAGCTGATAAAATTCGCCGGGAGCCCTGTCAGCTCTTGAGTCTTCGTCCCGAAAACACGGAGCAATTTGAAAATATTTATCAAAACCCGAGACCATTAGAATTTGCTTAAAAATCTGCGGCGCCTGAGGCAAAGCATAAAACTTGCCTTTATATTTTCTGCTTGGAACTAAATAATCACGAGCACCTTCTGGCGAAGAAGCAGATAAAATAGGCGTTTGAATTTCTAAAAAACCCAAATCATGCATTTTGTTTCTTAAAAAATATAAAATCTCAGAGCGTAATTTAATAATTTTACTATTTAAATTATTCCGCAAATCTAAAAATCTGTATTTAAGTCTTAATTCTTCTTTTACTTCACGCGAATTATTAATCTCAAACGGAATAGCATTGCATTTGCCTAAAATTTTGATTTCTGAAATTTCAAGTTCGTATTCTCCTGTTTTAATTTTTTTATTAATTAATTCAGGTGCTCTTTTTTTTAAAATTCCAGAAGCACAAATAGCACTTTCTTTTGAAATATTTTTTAATTTATCTTCGCGTCCGACTATCTGTAAAATTCCGGAATCATCACGTAAATCTATAAATTCAACGCCACCATGATCTCGAATACTCGAAACCCAACCGGCAACTTTAATATTTTTCCCGATTAATTTTTCGTTAACTTCAGCACACTTATAATCTCTATACATAATTCAACTCCGTTTGAAATTTTTAATAACTTTTAGTCTTGAAAATTCCTCACGTTCTTTTTCTTCCAGAGCGTCTCCTATAAATTTAACGGCGTGGCTAAACTTGGGAATAATGGAATTTTTAAGAGCATTAGCACGTTTTTTAGTTTTTTTAATAACTCTTGCAAGTCTGTAAATGCTGTTTTCGATTTCGGCATAACGAACAGTAAGATTTAAAACTTTTTTAAATTTTAAATAAGCTTCGTCTAGATATGAATTTGAATCATGCAACCCAAACGTAGGCTTATTATCTTTTAATTCTACAAAATTAAAAATAGGAATCTCGACACCCATAACGCTTCTAAAAGACAAATTAAGATTATCTAAAATTGGCACCGACATAGAAATCTCCCGGCAATTTTTCATAGAAACATTCGCCTGCTGTAAGCCAGAGTACGCTTCGGCATAAACTTTGTCAATGTTTTTTCTTATTTCGTCTGCGCGGCTAACAAGTGCCATAAGTTCTTTTATTAGTATATTTTGTTTTTTATCGAGAAGAGAAAATCCTGTTTTTGCAAACACCAAATAATTTTTTGACGCAAGCAAATTGCCTTTTGTAGGCGTAAATTTCGAATTCAAATTATCACCTCAAAATTTAACTTTACATGTTTCAGTATTATATCATAAAAGCAAATCGTAGTTATAGTAAATACAATTTGAGGCATTGCGAAAAAAGATAGAAATTTTCTCCGGCGCCGCCGGAGAATTTTTTTATATTATTAAACAAATTTGCTACTCTTGTACTCTTTCGCTTTTAATGACTTCTTTTTTTGTTTCTTTATTTATTTTTTCTTACCAGTTTTCTCTATA